>JARRPN010000187.1:0-4756 GCA_037382875.1 Calditrichaceae bacterium
AAAGCGGAATCGAAAAAATTTATTCCGGATTCGATTGCCTTGCGAAGGGTACGTTTTGATTCCTTATCTTCAGCGCCGATCCACATGGTTCCGCCAATACCCCAACCGCCAAACCCCAGCCGGGAAACTTGTACATCTGATTTTCCAAAATTTCTATATTCCATACTCACCTCACTTAAAAACAAAATCTATTTGCCACTGAGGACACAGAGGTATTAAAACCTAAATTATATCTTAGTGCTCTCTGTGGCCATTAAATTAAAAAAAGGCTAAAATTTTCACCCAGATCATCATTAATATCATAGCTGCCGGATAAACTGTAGCATAAATAATCAGGGGTGTCTGGGATTCTGTCGCACCGGTAGCCACAGCTAAACCCGGTGTTGATGTCATCCCACCACTGATAATCCCATACAACTCCAATAACTTTATTCTATATTTGGAACGGGCAACTAAGCTGACTATCAGCATGGGCAAAATAGTTAGTACGGATCCAATCAACACCAGTTTTAAGCCATCTGCTTTAATGGTATTTAAAACTTCCGCACCAGCCTTAACACCAACAACTGCTAAGAATAAAGTTAATCCCAATTCACGTATTATAGCTGTAATCGGAACTGGTACCTGCCAAATAACCGGTCCTATTTTTCCACGATTGCTTAAAATTAATCCTGCTAGTAAAACACCGCCGGTAATTCCAAGGTTAAATGATATGGCTTTTCCGATTGAAAATGGAATGAGTCCAGCTATGATTCCTAAGAGCATTCCCATAAAAATTGAAAAAATATCACCAAATTCCACTTTCTTCATTTCATTACCAAAAAGATCACGAATATCATCCATATGTGAAGCGTCGCCCGCCACACGCACACGATCACCCCAACTTAAAACCTGATCAGGCTCAGCTGTAAATTCCAGACCGCCACGTCGGATTCTCGTTACGTTGACATTATAGTAGGAATAAAGATTCAATTCGGAAATAGATTTCCCTATTACTTCCTTATTGGTTACCACAAAACGTCTGGATTCAAAATGTTTAACCTCGGGAAATGTTACTTCACTTAATTTTCCAAGAAATGGAATGGCAATTTTTAACTGTTCCTCTGTACCGACTATACGGACAATGTCATTGATATGTAATATGGTTGCAGCTCCCGGCACAGCTACTTCTCCATCATGCATAATACGAGAAATAATTGTTCCAGTCACTCGATTGAAATTCATATCTGATAGACTTTTTCCATCCAGTTCTTTATTGGTAATAAGTATATGTTTGTGAACAACCGGTTTTTGTTTTTCTTCCTGATGTTCTCTTTCCGCCTGTTCCTCCTTCTTAATATTTACCCGAAGAATGACCGGAAGAAATTTTAGGAAAAGAATAACTCCTATCACACCAAAAGGATAAGCCAGACCATAACCAGTTGATGTTAAAGCAGACTGTGTAGTTTCCTGAGCAGAAGCCAGACCGGGAGTACTTGTGAGTGCCCCGGCAAACAAACCGATAGCCAGCGGCATATCTACATCCCAAATTTTAGCTGCAATGAGCGTTGTGATAGCTCCAACAGAAATTACAATAAATACCAGGATATAAAGTTGCAATCCCTGTTTTTTAGAAATGTTAAAGATCGACGGACCGGCCTGCAAACCAATTGCGTATATAAACAAAATTAGACCAAAGGTCTGAAAATCACTGTTCAAGACAAATCCATAGTGGCCAAAAATCATGGCAATAAAAAGAATCCCGGATGCTTCAAAAGAAAATCCCATGATACGGATTCGGCCAAATAGAAATCCCAGTGAAATAATTAAAAAAAGTAAAACCGTTTGATGATCTTGTAAGTATTGGATAATGTCCATAGTGTTATAATGCCTTATAAATTTAAGCGGCTAATTTAAAAAAATGAAGTTTATTAACCAAGTTAAATAACAAGCATAATTTGCTAAATACATATTTACTAGGTGATGTCATTCCCGAGTGTTTCCATCGGGAACCTAACTTTTACTAAAATGGATTCCCGCTAAATACATGCGGGAATTACAAAAATTATATATTTTTTATTCTATTACCTTTTTCTGACAATTAACTGAAAATATCAAAAAATAGTTTTAGCGTAATTAATTCGCTCAATGATGAGAGTTTATATTTAGGATTGTGTTCTACCTGAGTAATTAAATTTCGTACCTTAGCTTTATCCATAAGTTCATTGAAAGAATTATTAGGTCTTAGTAATATTTCTTTGACTCTGGCAAAATTTATTCTAAAAAATAAATCATAATCACTCACAAAATGTCTAACTGATAATGCTTTATATAGTGAGCCACTGACTTTTGATATTGATTTCTGTAAAAGAAGTTCATAGATCATAGGAATATATCTTAAATAAACAAAGCCGTAATATGGTGCAGACATGCCCATATTTTCCAGCCAGAATTGTTTCATTATCGGATATGTTTGATTGATTATATATTGATAAATAGACTGATTTTTACGGTAACGCTCAGGAATTTTTTGCACGGCATTAAAGGCATCCAAATTCAGGAATGGATGGGAAAGTAACAACCAGTTCATCTGCACATTACCAGCTACAGAATATTTATTTGCTGAAACCTGATGAATATAAAACAGATCAGCTTTATCACCTTTTGTTTTGTTATGTTTAATTGAATCAAAATATTCATTTAATCCATTAAGTGATTGCGTTATTGCCTCCTGTTGTATATCATCTCTTAGAACGTTCAATTTAAGCAATCCAGATCGGACAAACTTAAAAAACTGTTCAGGGAATGATTTGGAATCATCAATTCGTTTCTCAGCGACCTTCATATATTGACGCCTATACAATGCACCGCCGTGGCTATCCAAGAGCACTTGATAATGACTCTGTCCAAATTTCCAGGAATCCAAAGCATGTGCTGCGGTAATCGGTACCTGACCTTCGGTCATTTTGACGAATGGTTCCCATAAATCAGGTAGATGTTCAATGAATTCATTATCAAATTCTTTTATCTGGTGTGTAATACCCAGCATGGTTGAGAGTTCTTTGGCAATTTTAATGTCTCTCGAATCAGGCAAGCCATGGGTGAAAGCTGTTACGTTATCCAATCCATTTAAATGTTTGATGATTGACCAGGTAACCCGACTGTCAAATCCACCCGTAATGGCCGCGCCGATGGAAGTATTATTTTTTAATTGAGTATCAATAGCAGATATGACTGTACTTTTGATATTAGCTGTTTCCTTTTTGACATCACCATCTGCTGTATAGTTTGGTGTGTAATATGTTTCCGAATGGATTTGATCCTGAGATAGGGTAACTATTTCTGCTGGCTGCAATCTTCTGATATTTTTGTAAATAGTCGAACCATTCATTGAGAAACCAAGACCCAGATATTGTCCCAATCCCTGAGAATCCCATTGCTTATCATTTATAATTTCTTTTATGGCCTGTAGTTGTGAAGAAAAAACAGTTAAACTTTTATCTGTAAAATAATATAAAGAAAAATTTCCGAACGGATCATTGACCAGGGTAAACGTTTTTGTCTTTTTATTATAAAGAGCGAAGACAAAGGCGCCGTTTAATTTTATTAGAAATTCTTTCTTTGATTTTAAAAATGGATTTAAAAAATCTTTCTGAAAATTCTTAGCGGATAATTTTAAACCATCGGGCAGAATAATCTGGCCAAATAATTGGAAATAATAATTTTCATCATCCGATTTTAATAGGTAGCATGCGTCATCATGTGGCATTGCAAAACCGAACCCTACTCTATCGGAATCTATAAATTTATGACTTGTGAGATGAGGAAAATTTTGTTGCGCATGTTTTAAGAGACATTCACATACATTTGATTTATCAAAATCATTATCGTAGAATTTATATCCAAATATGCCTGCCATTTTCGTCCAATGTCGTAAAAATTAGATTTAAAAAGTTACATAAAAAACTCTTATTGACAAAATAATGATATTTTTCATTCATATATAAATTACCAAAACAAAATTTATTTAAGTATATTGAATTCAAAGTTTATATGACATTCTGAAAAATTAAAGAATAATAAATCTCATGAAAAATAGACGTGTATATTATCCGTTAAATCCTGTACTAATAATTTTACTATCGCTTGTTGCCTGCCAAAAAATAGTTGAAATCCCTCAAACTGCGACTGTTAATTTTATCATCGGTGAAGTAAATATTGATGGTCAACCGGCTAAAATCGGAGAAATAGTTAATAACGGATCCATCATTACAACGGGTGTAAATTCTGTTGCAGAAATTAAATTCGGCAAACATTCGGGTACACAAATACGTGAGAACAGCAGGGTTAAAGTAAAACTGGATCAGGAAAAATGGGATGTTATAGCCTATCAGGGAGCTGTTCTCAATGTAATTGAACCCGGTTCTAATTTTAAACTACGAGGACCATCTTCGGTTATAGCTATCCGGGGAACGATATTTTATGTTCATTCTTATGACGACAGCACGCAATATATCTGCACCTGCAACGGGATTATAGATATCGAAGATAATCAGCAGGTTAATAAAACTGTCGCCGCTTCTCATCATGAAGGATATAATGTAGTCAAATCAGATACGGGACAGACATTTACTTCAGAATCCATGAAAGAACATTCGGATCTGGAAATTTTTGAATTTATGTACCGGATTGAACATGGATCTGATCCGGAATAATTTACATACCACAATTTGCCTATATATTATTCTTAAACCGAAAATAAATAATTTAAAAAATG
>JARRPN010000188.1:0-7323 GCA_037382875.1 Calditrichaceae bacterium
ACATAAATTTCATCAAGATGTGAATAGACTGAGTAATACCCTTTCCCATGATCCACAATCAGTGTGTTACCATAACCCGGCAAATAGGTTATTATTCTGATGACGCCTGTAAATATGGTTTTAACAGGTGTGCCTAATTTGCTTTGGATTTCTATATCGGTATTGTTAATATAGGTTTTTGATCCACCCGGATCGCGCTGATTTCCATATTTGGTAATAACTTTACCTTCAACAGGCCAGGGTAATTTACCTTTTGCTTTAGTAATGTCATCAAAATCAAATTGAATATATTCACTGGGCTTATCACTTGCTTTTTCTTGACGTCGGGTCCGTTCCAGCTCTGCAATCAGCTTAGTTAACTGTTCCCGTTCTCGCTCTTTTCGTTTTAGCTGATTAAGATAGGTTGATTGAGTTTTGTGGATTTCTTTAAGTAAGTTAGCCTTTTTTGATCGATTAGTTAGGTAACTTCTTTCTTCCTTTTTCTTTTCATGCAGATTTTGTGACTTTAAATTAAGACTCTTCTCCAGATCGGTTTTTATCTGAATAATCTTTTCTTCTTTTTCCTGAATGGATTCGATCATCCTTTGATCATGATCTGCAATTACTTTTAAATACCGATAGCGGACCAGCGCTTCATTAAATGATGTTGAGGATAGTATAAGTTCCAGATTGCGTACACGCCCATATTTGTAAGCATAAACAGCACGTTCAGCATATAAATCTTTCAGTTTTTTAATCCGGGTCTGGGTCTCTGCCAATTGTTTATTACTCTCGTTGATTTTGGCATTAATTAGTCTTCTTTCCCTCTCCAGCAATCCACGCGAACGTGATATAAAAGCCACCTTCTTATCGATTAAAGCAATCTGTTCATTGGTATCGGTTTCTTTCTTTTTCGACTGATCGATTTGCCGCTGAATCGCATCGATTTCAGACTTTAGCCGATCGAGCGTACTTCGGTTACGATTGATCTTATCATCATAGCCCTCAGCCAGAATTAAGCCCGGAAGAGAACTTATAATTAAGAATAAATATAGAAATCTAAAAAGCATATCCCACGCTCATTGAATTAGTACCACCCAGTTGTGGATGGTATTGGAATGCATAATTAAGACTATAATTAGAATTTGAAATTTTTAATCCGGCACTTACGCTATTGACCAAATCCCGGAACCCGCACAGAATCGACAGCCATTGGTTTGTATTATATTGAACTCCAAAACGATAATCAAAATCAAATTGATCGTCTTTTACAATATCCAGGTTTAAATCTATACTATGAGCTGGATGATAGGCCACTCCGAAACCGAAATGTGTCGGAATCCTCTCATTCGCACTACCGATTTTCGGTTCATTCAAATTGGACACCACAAAAGCCACCGTTACTTTTTCACTTATATCTTTCATAGCTGCCAGATCAAATCCCCAGCACATAGCCGATCCATAATTTTTTATATCCAGATGATACAGATTCAAAGTTACACCAAAGTGAATTTGCTGAATTACTTCAAAATTGACACCTGTGCGCAACTCAGTTTCTCTGTATAATTTATTTCCAAATGTGCTTATTCCCAATCCCAATGGCAAATTAAAAATACTAAAATGGCTTGCCAGGCTCATTTGATTGATATCTTTTAAACCATAGTAATTGCAGTAAAATAAATTAATCTTCGAATTACCGGATACTCCAATTTTAGCCGGATTATTAAACACAGCAAAGGCATCATTATATGAGGCTATTCCACTAGATCCGGATGCAATATTTTCACTGCCCTGATCTTTGTGTTCAAATGAAGCTATCGATTCTGAACAGAACAATGCACTGGCAATCAATAACACTATTAACCGTTTGCTAAACATTATCAACCTACATATAAAAATGAAATTTTTATTTTTATCTAAACTGTTTTCGTTATAAAATATACATCATGGCAATAAAATTCTAAAGTAAAAAATTTAATTTTTTAATTTTGTAATTATAAAGAGAAAATGGATAAACGCATCTACCTGGATTACGCCGCAACAACGCCACTGGCCGAAGAAGTAAACAAGGCTATGTTTGTCTTTGGGCAAAAGGATATCGGTAATCCCTCGAGTCCGCATCGGTTCGGTCAGCAGGCCAAAATTTTGCTTGAAGAAGCGCGTGATGTACTGGCTGATAGTTTAAATTGTAAATCCAGAGAAATTATATTCAGCAGTGGCGGTACCGAAAGTAATAATATGGCGATCATTGGATCTTTAAATGCGATTAAATCTGATGGAAAGCATATTATAATTTCTGCAGTTGAACATCCATCCGTTTTGGAAACTTCTAATTATTTAAAAAATATAGGATATGAGATTTCCATAGTTCAACCAGACCAAGCCGGTAATATTTCTCCAGCCCATTTTAAAAAACTAATCAGGCCGGATACGGTATTTGCATCTTTTATGTATGTAAATAATGAAACAGGAATCATTAATAATATAGCTGCCATTGCAGAGATCTGTCGGGAACAAAATATTATTTTACACAGCGATGCAGTGCAGGCATTTGGCAAAATACCATTTGAATTTAGTGAATTGAATGTGGATCTGTTAACTGTTTCTGCTCATAAAATTCATGGTCCGAAAGGCATTGGCGCCCTTATTATAAAAGATGGTACACCCTTTTCAAACCTCCATTTAGGTGGAGGGCAGGAAGCCAATCGCAGACCGGGAACGGAAAACCTTGCAGGTATTACCGGATTTTCAGAAGCGGTAAAACTATTAGAACAAAACAAAAATGATATTGAACACGCAGCTGGACTTCAGCAACAATTTGAATCGAAAATAAAGCAGGAAATTCCAAAGGCAGTTATAATTGGTGAAGATGCGATACGATCTTCTTTTATAAGTGCTATCTCTTTTCCGGGAATTGATAATGAAAGCATGCTCCTCAATCTGGATCTGACCGGCATAGCCGTCTCTGTTGGATCAGCATGTAGTTCC
Source organism: Calditrichaceae bacterium (assembly GCA_037382875.1). GTDB lineage: Bacteria > Calditrichota > Calditrichia > Calditrichales > Calditrichaceae > JAFGKZ01. The sequence goes on from JARRPN010000188.1 coordinate 2,968, forward strand.
GGTAGCATAAAACAATCACATGTATTAAAAGCTATGGTTTTGCCCAATGAAATAATAAACAGTACGATTCGTTTTAGCTATGGGCGCTATTCAAAACCGGAAGAATTGGATATAACTGTTGATACAATCAAACAGATAACTAAACGACTGGCTTAATTTCAATGCATGATGATGAAATAAATGTAAAGGTATACGATTTTAGTCTGCTCAAACGGATGTTTCTCTATACCCGGCCCTATAAACATTTAATGTTTATGGCTGTGTTTTTAATTATTACAGCATCCTTCTTCCAACTGTTAGGTCCTTATTTTACAAAACTTGCTATTGATGACTATATAAAAGTGGGCAATTTAGATGGATTGTATGTTATCGTCCTTCTTTACTTTGGCGCGCTTATTTTAACATTTCTTTTTCAATATGCCCAGGTTTATGTAACCCAGTATCTTGGCCAAAAACTCATGTATGATTTACGCGGGCAAATTTTTAAACACATGCAAAAACTATCTCTCAGCTTTTTTGATAAAAACCCCGTTGGTCGATTAATGACACGTGTTACAACCGATGTGGAAGCTTTAAACCAAATGTTTACGCAAGGCGTGGTAAATATATTTGGTGATCTTTTTCTGCTGACAGGTATTATAATTGTTATGGTTTCTGTGAATGCTGAACTCGCACTTTGGACATTTTCCGTCATTCCTATTTTATTCGTGATTACAGCTATTTTCAAACGAAAGGTACGGGCTTCTTTTCGAAGTGTGCGTAAATGGATCGCCCAAATTAACACCTATTTGCAGGAAAATATAACCGGGATGAGTTTGGTACAGGTATTCAACCGGCAGGATCGTAATTACAATGAGTTTACAAAAATCAACGCTCAGCATACCCATGCTTATGTAAAAATGATTTTCTATTATGCGGTCTTTTATCCGGCTATTGAGTTGGTGAGCGCTATTGCGTTGGCTATTGTTCTCTGGCAGGGAGGCATATTAAAAATAAATGATATGGTTACTTATGGTGCACTCATTGCTTTTATCCAGTATGCCCAAATGTTTTTTATGCCTATTAGTGATTTATCGGAAAAATATAATATTCTCCAGGGCGCCATGGCTTCTGCAGAGCGCATATTTAAATTATTAGACAATAAGCCACGTATTGAATCAATTTCCCAGCCTGTGCAAAAACAGGACGTAAAAGGCAAAATTCAATTTGACCAGGTATGGTTTGCTTATAATCAGGATGAGTATGTTTTAAAGGATGTCTCATTTACAATTCAACCAGGTGAGAGCATTGCTATTGTCGGCCATACCGGTGCTGGTAAAACCAGTCTGATTAATTTAATCGGACGTCAATATGAAATTCAAAAAGGTCATATTTATCTTGATGATATTGATATTCAAACCCTGGATCTGAGGCAGTTGCGATCCAGTATGGCTATTGTACTGCAGGATGTTTTCTTATTTTCCGGCTCCATTCTCGAAAACATTCGATTAGGCAATGAAAAAATATCCCGGGAAGCTGTAACCGAAGCCTGTAAAAAAGTGAATGCTCATCAATTTATCAATCGGTTGCCCAAGAAATATGATACTGTCTTGAATGAACGCGGCGCTTCCCTTTCAATGGGTCAGCGGCAGTTACTTTCTTTTGCCCGGGCCATTGCGGTTGATCCGCAAATATTGATTTTAGATGAAGCAACCTCAAATATAGATACAGATACAGAAATTCTTATTCAAAATGCACTGGATTATATGATGCAGGACAGAACATCTATAATCATTGCCCATCGTTATCAATCTCATTTTAAGTGGTTGGTTGAGACCTATTTTTCAGATCCGGCACGTCGTCAGACCATAAAAAAAGATGAAATTATTATTCGCCAGGGACATTATAATAATCGTTTATACTTAATTCTTAACGGTGAATTCCAGGGTTATATTCAAACTGAAGCAGGTATACAGAAAGATTCATTACGTGCTGGAACCAATAATTTTATTGGTGTACAGAGTTTCTTTTCCAGAACATTTATATCCATGGCAACTATGAGAGCTATTACTGATTGTGAAGTCGCCTATATAGATCGAAATCAACCCGTTGTATCCACAGATTTTATGACCAGTTTTGAACAACAATTCATGCCAATCGTAGTTGAAGATCTGATGCGTAGATCCAATAAAATGATTGAATTAAATCAGGAACGCGGACAAGCACTCACCAAATTGATTGAAACTGAAAAAATGGCTTCATTGGGTCAGCTGGCTGCTGGTATTGCTCATGAACTGAATAATGCAATTGCTGTATTAGCGCGTAATACGCATTGGCTCATGGAAAAATACAATCAAAATATCAAAAATAAAATGACATCCACGATTTTTAATCTTGGACTGATGCAGGGACGTATTTATTCCAGCCGGGAGGTCAGGGAACGTGGAAAGAAAATTTCTGAGAAATATGACCTTTCCAGAGAAAAGGCCAACTTACTCGGACAGACAGGCCTGGACGATAAAATTTTAAGTTCATACGGTAACAAATTGGAAGAAAAAACTGACGAAATTTATAATCTTTGGGAACTTGGTGCTACATTTAACGATATGCTTATTGCCTCAGAACAGTCTACTCACGTAGTCAACTCTATTCGATCTCTGGGAGCAAAACATACCACGCGTGTTCCTGATCTGGATATAAATGAGAGTATCAATAATGCACTGGCTTTGCTTAGATCCAAATTGAGTTCTGTGCAGGTCCAGTTAAAACTCTCAAAGGTACCGCCTATTACTGGGAATTTAGGCGAATTTGTTCAGGTGTGGGTCAATCTGCTGAATAATGCCTGTGAAGCCATGTGCCATTTAGTAAATCATAATCCTAAACTAGACATAAGAAGTTATACAACCAGTGCAAATATCATAGTAAAAGTTAAGGATAATGGATTGGGTATTCCTCAAAAATCAATTGATGCAATCTTTCAACCTAATTATACCACTAAAATCCACGGTATGTCATTTGGACTTGGACTTGGATTAAGTATTGTCAAACGAATAATCAATGAATATAAAGGCACTATAGAAGTTGAAAGCTCGCGTACGGGCACAGCTTTTATTGTGAAAATACCTATCGGAGGAGAACATGAAGAAACCTAATATTATCTGTATTGATGATCAACGTGAAGTATTAGCTGCCATAAAAAAAGATCTGGATTTTTTTACACCGGCATTTAAAATCGTAGATTGCGAATCAGCTGCCGAAGCGTATGAGATTATGAATGATTTACATGCAGATAATGAAGAAGTGGCCGTTATAATTTGTGATCATATTATGCCGGGTGAAAATGGTATCGATTTTTTAACCAGGTTAAACCAGGATCAAAAATTTCTCTATACTAAAAAATTTATTTTAACCGGTCTGGCAAATCACAGCGATACCATTCAAGCTATTAATGAGGCTGAAATAAATGCCTATCTCGAAAAACCCTGGGAAAAAGAAGAGTTTGTAACCATTGTAAAAAAACTTCTAACTCGATTTATTGTCGAGGCAGGTATTGAGTATGAGGACTTGATGTCTTATCTGGATCAGGCTACACTTGAACGTGAACTTAAACGTAAAAAGCATCAGTGGTAAAGAAATTAAATATTTAAATTTTGGAATAATGAAAAAAATATATAGTTTTAATTCAATATTTTATTTTTCACAATATGAGTTTAAAATAATTTAAAAGAAAAAAATGGAACTGATCTGATTTTAGATTTTTGTGTTTTTTATTAATCTGCAACAAATTATTTGTATGTTGTTGATTAAGTTGTATATTTGTAACTTAATTTACGTCCCCCTTTAATTGTCTAAGTTCTTAAGGCGAGCTTTAAACAATGTTGGGGGATGTTTTTTTATTTATAAAAATTGCGAATCCATTTATAATTTTTAATCTTTTCCAATAAATCTTTCGATAGGGTACCCTTCTCAGCGCTTGCCACATTAGATAACAAATTTTTCTCTTTACGCATGCCCGGAATGACTGTAGTTACTGCATCAAAACTTATCGTGAAGCGTAAAGCAGCTTCTGCTAAAGAATCCGTTTCATCCTTTACATCTTCTGCTAATTTCTGTACACGCTCCCAAACCTGTTGTTTGCGGTCCTCCCGAAAATAGTTTGCCCTAAAATCATTATCTGGAAATTCTGTATCTGGTTTTATATTGCCAGTCAAAGCCCCTTCATCAAAAGGTACACGAGCAATAACATTGATATCATTTTCCCTACAGAATGGAAATAGCTTATCCACTGGCGACTGATCAAATATATTAAATATAACCTGGAAGGAATCAATAAGTCCGGTTTTACCGGTTTCAATACCATTCTCCGGCTGATGATCA
>JARRPN010000189.1:0-13404 GCA_037382875.1 Calditrichaceae bacterium
CTCTAGCCGGTCTGAAAGGAACTTTTGTAGGCTCTATTTTTTCGGGGTATTCATCGCTAATCCCTTTTGCGATATGTCCTGAGGCAAGTTTAGCCATTAATCCAGCAGCTCTGTCTATAGCCCTAATTACACCATTTGGATCTGCACCACGTTCAAATCTCTGTGAAGCTTCCGTACTTAAACCTAAGCCTCTGCTAGATTTTGCAATATGTCTGGGATCAAAATAAGCACCTTCTAACAAAACATCCACCGTGGCATCTGTAACTTCGGAATTCTGTCCACCCATAATCCCGCCAATAGCAACTGTTTTATTCTTATCACAGATCATTACTGTATTTTCAGGTAATTCCCGTTCTTTATCATCAAGTGTGGTAAATCGCTCACCTTTATGACTTTTACGAACATTAATTTCCGAACCATTTACTTGTGACAAGTCAAATGCATGTAGTGGATGGCCATATTCAATCAAAACATAGTTCGTAATATCAACTATATTATTAATGGGCCTTATACCCACACTTTCAAGTTTAGTCTGCATCCATTCTGGACTTGGAACAATTTTCACATCCTTAATTACCCGGCAAGCATATCTTGGACAACCTATTTTATCATCAATATTAATTTTTATCAATTTATTAACATCTAGACTTGTGTCTTCGTTAAAACTAATCTCAGGATGTTTCAATTTGTTATTGGTGAATGCAGCAATTTCACGCGCAATACCAATCATACTTAAGCAATCAGGACGATTCGGTGTGATGGCCAGGTCAAAAACAAAATCTTTTTTACTTTTAAGAAATTCATTAAAATCTGTACCAGCTTCTAGTTTTGCATCAACAGCCCATATTCCTTCTGATGTCTTTTCTAAACCTAATTCTTCTTTAGAACAAATCATACCGAAGGACTCGATACCACGAATCTTAGCTTTCTTAATCTTAAAATTACCGGGAAGAACTGCTCCAATCTTGGCAAATGGAACCGTTTGGCCCACAGATACGTTAGGAGCGCCACAGATCACCTGAAAACTTTCTTTTCCATCGCTTACTTTACAGAGTGATAACTTATCAGCAGAGGGATGTTTATCAACGGATTCAACAACACCTACTACTACTTTGTTGAATTCTTTTATGACAGGATAATATTCTTCTACTTCAAAGCCTGCTTCAGTCAGTTTAACTGCTAACTGATCTGGTGATTCATCAAATTTAACGTAGCTTTTTAACCAATTATATGATACTTTCATAACACAACCATTAAAACTGATTAATAAATCGTAAATCGTTTTCCAGGAATGTACGGATATCATTTATCCCGAATTTTAGCATAGCTATCCGATCTATACCCATTCCAAAAGCATATCCTGTATATTTTTCTGGGTCGTATCCGACCGCTTTGAATACATTAGGATGTACCATTCCTGCTCCGGATATTTCCACCCACCCTGTATTTTTACAAACACGACAACCTTTTCCCCGGCAGAAAATACAATTGAAATCATATTCAGCGCTGGGTTCAGTAAATGGGAAAAAGCTCGGACGGAACCGAACTTTAATATCTTTGCCGAACATTTGATGCGCAAATGCTTCAATGACACCTTTTAGATCGGCAAAAGTAATATTTTCATCAACGACAAGACCTTCAACCTGATGAAATAAGGGTGAATGACTTGCATCCGGCGTATCCCTTCGGTATACCCGGCCAGGAGCAATAATCCGAACAGGTGGTTTATTCTTCTCCATTACACGAATCTGCACAGGCGATGTATGTGTACGTAATACGATATCATTAGTAATAAATAACGTATCCTGCATATCTCGTGCAGGATGATTATCAGGAATGTTTAAGGCTTCAAAATTATAAAAGTCCGTTTCAATTTCAGGTCCATCTTCAATTACAAATCCAAGTCGCATAAACACAGATTTAATTTCATCGGCCATTTGAACTAAAGGATGTTTTCTTCCTATAAATGGCTTTCGACCGCTTAATGTTAAATCGATACTCGATTTTAGTTCAACTTCAACATTAAATTTTTGGATAATGTTATTATATTCTTTTTCAATTATGTTTTTTAATTGATTAAGACGCTGGCCGAATTCAGGTTTTTGATTTTTTGGTACGTCAGATAAAAGTTGAAAAGCCGCGGATACTTTTCCTTTTCTGCCAAGATATTTAATTCGGATTTCTTCCAGATCACTTTTATCTTTAATGGAAGCAGTGTCTACTTCAAATTCCTGTTTTATTTGATCGATTTGCTCTAACTAAGTGTAGACAAAATAATGAGTTAGGTTTAAGCCGTTACTTGTTTTACAAGTTCAGCAAAGCCAGTCGGATTATGAATCGCCATGTCAGCTAAGCTCTTGCGATTCAATTCAATTTTAGCTTTCTGCAATCCATGCATAAATACAGAATACGATACTCCAGACAACCTGCAGGCAGCATTAATTCTGGTAATCCATAACTGTCTGAAGGTTCTTTTTTTGGCTCTACGATCTCTATATGCATACTGCCAGCTTTTCTCAACCTGGTCCTTTGCTGTAGCGTATAAACGACTTTTGCCTAACCGGTATCCTTTGGCAGCCTTTAACACTTTTTTTCTTCTTTGTTTGGCTGCAACATTGTTGGTTGCGCGAGGCATTTTCTATCTCCTGTTATTTTTTATTTTAAAATCATTTTATGAACTTTAGATGCATCTGCATCAGAAACTTGAGCTTCCTGCCGTAAATTTCTTCTTCTTTTAGCTGATTTCTTAGTCAGAATATGACTATGGTAAGCAGAATGGCGCTTAATTTTACCACTTGCAGTCACCCGAAATCGTTTTGAAGCTCCACGATTTGATTTCATTTTTGGCATGTAACCTGTCCCCTTTCTATTTTTGACACATGACCATCGTCATGTTTCTACCTTCAAATTTTCTTTCTACTTCTACTTTAGCGATATCTTCCAGCATTTCTTCAACCCGGTCGAGCAGTTGATCACCAAATTCCTTATAAGCCAACTCTCTTCCCCTGAATTGTACGGTAAATTTAACTTTATTTTTTTGTTCTAAGAAAGCTCTTGCATGTTTAACTTTAAATTCCAAATCGTGAACGTCTGTTTTTGGACGCATTCGGATTTCTTTTACTACAATTGTATGCTGTTTCTTCTTATTAATTTTTTCCTTTTTACTCATTTCATAAGCATATTTACCGAAATCCATTATTTTACAAACCGGTGGTTTTGCAGCAGGTGCGACTTCAACTAAATCCAACCCGGCTTGTTCAGCTTTGGTCAGCGCTTCTTTAACATTTACAATACCAACTTGTTCACCTTCATCATCAATTAATCGCACTTCTTCGGCTGTAATATTATCATTTACACGTGTCTTTGGAATATTAATATTTTATCTCCTTATTTTAGTTAAACAGAACTTTCTTATAATTCCAGATTCTTTGAAAATATTTTTAAATAATCTAAAATAGCCATCTGCCCCAAATCACCCTTGCCCTTCTCCCGCACTGAGATATTATCACTATCAACTTCTTTATCCCCAATAACGATCATGTATGGAATTTTTTGTACTTCAGCCTCACGGATCTTAAATCCAACCTTTTCATTGCGGAGATCAATATCAGTACGGATATTATTTTTCTCTAATTCATTTTTAACTTTCTGGGCATATTCAGCATGTTTATCGGTAATCGGCAAAACAATCGCCTGAACAGGTGCTAACCAGAGTGGAAAAGCACCACCATAATGCTCAATTAAAATACCAAAAAATCTTGTCCAAGTACATCCTTAATCTTAATATCTATTTTCGGACCGTAAAAAACACCTTCTCCGGGATCTATTTGATATTTCACATTCTTTAATTCCAGGGCTTTTCGCAGGGCCTCTGTCGCATGATCCCAGCCCTCTATAGTACCAACATATTTTTCTGGCCTTGTAGATAAATAGACATCATATTCAGTGAAGCCGAACTTTGATAGTATATGGGTGTTTAGATCGAGTACACCAATTATTTCATTCGTTAATTGATCCGGATGGCAATAAATATGCGCGTCATCCTGTGTAAAACCGCGTACACGCATTAATCCATGTAATACACCCGACCGTTCATAGCGATATACGGTGCCTAATTCAGCAAAACGTACTGGTAAATCTCTATAGCTTCTGATTTTAGACTGGTATATCATCATATGAAATGGACAATTCATCGGTTTGATCTGATAATCTACCTCATCCACACTCATCGGTTTAAACATATTTTCCTGATAGAATCCTGTATGACCACTGGTTTCCCACAAATTCAGTTTAGCAATATGAGGTGAACTTACCAGATCATAACCATTTTTTAAATGCTCATCCTTCCAGAAATTTTCAATCAGGTGACGCATTAAGGCGCCTTTTGGATGCCATAGTATAAGACCACTACCTATCTCATCCTGAATGCTAAACAGATCAAGCTCACGCCCCAGTTTTCTATGGTCACGTTTTTTTGCTTCTTCTATTCTATGAAGGTGTTGTTTCAGCATCTTTTTATCAGGAAAATTGGTCGCATAAATTCGTTGAAGCATTTTATTATTTTCATCACCATGCCAGTAAGCGCCGGCAACAGATAAAAGTTTAAAATTCTTACCTAAATAACCGGTTGATGGAACATGAGGACCTCGACACAAATCTGTAAATTCACCCTGAGTATATGTCGATATAATCTCGTTTTTATCAAGATTTTGTATCAAATCAATTTTCAATTGTTCGTTTTTATCAGTAAAGAATTTAAGTGCTTCTTTTGCCGATAAAACTCTTCTTTCAGTAGCTAAATCTTCATCAACAATTTTGGCCATTTCTGCTTCAATCGAATCAAAATCTTCCGGTGTAATCGGCCTGTCTAAATCAATATCATAATAAAAACCGTTATCAATGGGTGGACCAATACCGAATTGTGTATCAGGAAAAACTCGTTTAATCGCCTGAGCCATTAAATGAGCAGATGAATGCCAGAAAATATCCTTACCTTCTTCATCATCAAATGTAAGAATCTGGAAATCGCCGGATTCGGTCAATGGTTCATTTAATGAAACAATTCGACCATTTATCTTAGCGGCCAATGCTCGTTTTGCCAGTGAATTACTAATATCTTTAGCTATCTGCAATGGCGTAATTTTTTCCTGTCCATTTTCTATGTCTATTATAACAAACCACGAGTTGAACCCGTGGCTTATATGTGGGACGAGAGAGATTTGAACTCACGGCCTCTACGATGTCAACGTAGCGCTCTAACCAACTGAGCTATCGCCCCTTTAACAAAGTCAATAAATATAATTGAAATTTCCTATAAAATCAAAATAAATCTAAACTTAGATTGCTTCTTTGCCATAAGAAATCGTCATAAATATTTAAACAAAAAAACCCTAAGAATATTTCTTAGGGTTATTGTGGGGAGGGGAGGATTCGAACCTCCGAAGGCCTGGGCCGACAGATTTACAGTCTGTTGCGTTTGACCGCTCCGCAACCTCCCCGTTTAACAGGCGCAGAATATAATAATCAAACACTAAATAAGTCAATTCTATTTTGTGAGAAAATTTATAAAATAAATATATATCTGTTTTTAGAGAAATCACTGAAAATATTTACGGGTAATTTCATCCCCATTTTCTTTTAATACAATATAGGATATTGGCGTGGATTTATCTAAATCAAATGTAATAATTCCATTGGTATAAGGATTGTTTGCATCTAATTTTTTATTTTCAAGAACTTTTTGTCCGAAAATTTTTCTAACTTTCATCTCCTCTTTATCAACCGGATAACCATTTCCTCTAAAGTCTACCACTTCTATTCTATCCGGACTTATTCTGACAGGATTATTTTTGTAATTTTTTACAGATAAAAGCATCACCAGTTTACCCTTTTCATAGATTCGATCTGTTACAGCTAATGATACGCCATCACTGTAATTAAGAATACCAATCGTTTTTCTTCTGATCTTACTCCTAAGGCTTTTTACTTCAGGATTATCCGGATCATAGTCTGCTGCATCATTTATACGGGCCTCAGCTGTGAAATATAAATCTGCATCGTCCAGTTTTCTGGCTTTTGTATACAGACTATTTGCATTTTTTAGTAGTGCTTTGAAATTCTCATCTTTTAGCTGCTTATGCAGTTGATGAGCGAATGTATTGGTAGAATCATAATTGATAGCGAGGTTAACAATCTATATACTATTTTTATTAAATTTATCCTGCTCAAATTCATTTTCAGCTTTAGCTTTGGCATATGCCTCTGATAAATCTCCCAATAAGATGCTATATTCTGTTTTAAAATTACTTGACACAGAATCAGGTAAATATTTTAAACTTGATTTGTAATTACCAGAAAATGATTTAACATTTTTCGTTTTTTCATATAATTCTTTACCCCTGTACATATAAGAAAGAACTATTACTTCATTAATTTGATCGGTTCTGCTCTGTTTTGCAATATCGGAGGAGGTCAATAGTTTTATCGATTCATTGTAGTTTTTTTCAAGAAATGCTTTTTTCCCTTTCTCAACAGGATTTTCACCGCAAAATTGCAACAGGATGAATAAAACTACAAATATATGAGGTTGATAAGATTTCATAATTTTCTTCCTCCAGAGGATTGCCCACTGATATAAATAAAATCGTCATAATCTATAATAAAATAAGATTTTATAGGTTCGATGATTAAAAACATATCTATTTGTATATAACCTCCTTTTTTTAACCCTATATCATACTTCAATATTTCCAATTAAAAATGTCATAAATATATATATCTTAATCGTTTACAAAAATTTTAACTTTAATTATATATAAAATTTATTTTATTTAAGATGTACAAATTCTTTTCATGTCCTAATATTTATTTTATTGGTTCCGAATATATACATTAAAGAATCTTAAGACCTGATCACAGGTCTATAAGTCACTTCATATTCCTCTGATCCGGTTTTAATTGATTCTTCCAAGAATAAGTTATTTAGGAAGGAGTCAAGGATGAAACAAAAATCAACGATCCAAAATACAGGTTTAAAGATTACCAATCCGATTCCTGAGTATGAGTCGAAACTTAATGAACAGAATTCGATTATAGATAAACTTACAGTTCAAATTGAAGGATTGGAATTCGAGCAACAAATGTTTCATGAATTAATGTCGGCAATCCCGGATAACATTTATTTTAAAGACCGTAAAAGCAGATTTACCATGCTAAGTCAGGCGATGAGTGATTGGTTTGGTCATAAACAAATTAAAGATGTTGTTGGTAAAACAGATTTTGACATGTTTACTGAAGAACATGCAAGGGAAGCCTTTGAAGATGAGCAACATATCATGGAAACCGGTGAATCTATAAAGAATAAAGAAGAAAAAGAAACCTGGGAAGGTGGCAAGATAACCTGGGTATCAACATCGAAGGTGCCAATTCGATCGAAAAATGGCGAAATAGTGGGTATCGTTGGTATTTCCCGTGATATTACTGATAAAAAACGTACTGAGACCATATTACGGGAATATCGCAATAATCTGGAAAATGCAAAAAGAGAAACTGATAACATTTTAGCTACGGTTGAAGAAGGTTTATTTCTATTAGATAAAGATTTAAATATTGGTTCCCAGCATTCACTTGAACTTGAGACTATAATTGGCGACAAAAATCCGGCAAATAAGAATTTTTTAGATTTACTTGAAAGCAAAATCGACAAATCGCTTTTAAATGCAACCAAAGATTATTTCGATCTTCTATTCGATGAAAAAAATGATGAGACTATGTTAATTGAACTCAATCCGCTAATCGAAATTGAAGCAAAAATTGGCAAACAAAAGAAATTTTTGACCTTTAAATTCCGTCGGGTAAATATACAATCCAGTGGTAAAACGGATCAACTTATTGCGATTGTATCTGATGTGACAAAAGAGGTAATTCTCGCCCGAACTTTAAAACAACAGGAAGCTGAAAGCAAACGCAAAATGGAATGGTTGCTCAGTATCTTGAATATTGATCCAACCATGCTTAAGGAGTTTATATCCAGTGTTCTTGAAGAGTTGGATCAGATGGATGAATGTTACAAGGAAATTAAAAACAAACCCAATGAATTGGAATCAATTGATTCTATATACAGATCAATGCATACTATTAAAGGTGGTGCCAGGTTACTTGAGATGGGCTTCTTTGCAGACTTAGCTCATAAAGCCGAAGATGTACTCTCGGATTTAAGAACTGTAAAAAAACTATCTGATACAGATATGAAAAAACTGAACTTACAGATTAAAATGATGCACCAAACCTATGATGAATTGAAGGAATTGATTGATCATATTGGTAAAATACATGATCAATTCAGACCGAAGCGTAGTCATGAACATCAGCTATTATTAAATACATTGGATAGATTAGTAAAATCGTTGAATGAAGAATGCAACAAAAATGTAAAATTTAACCATAAGAAACTGGAAGGCAGTTCTATTCCCTTTCAACGTCGTTTGCTAATCCGGGATATATTGGTACAATTGATAAGAAATTCCATGTATCACGGAATTGAATCAAAGGATGAACGAAAAGCTTTGGACAAACCGGATAGCGGCTGTATTAAAGTTTCAGGATATGCAGATGATAAAGCCTATATAATTCATTTTGAAGATGATGGTTGTGGTCTGGATACTGAGAAATTGTTAGACAAGGCCAGAAAATCAGGGATCTGGTCCAAAAAAGAAATTGATAGTTGGGATAAGGATAAAATTGGTGAATCCATATTCCATGCAGGTATATCCACAGCTGAAAAAGTTAATCTGACAGCCGGCCGTGGCATTGGTATGAGTATTATCAGAAAAAAGCTGGAAAAAATTGGTGGTGAAATTAAGGTAACAAGCGAACCCCATAAGTTTACCCGATTTGAAATATTGATACCATTGGTAAAGGAATAAAATAAAAGGATATTATAAATATCATCTGATTTAAATTCTTAGGGAATTCGAGCAGAATATTGGTAAATACTCTTCTCTGATTTCCGAGTTTAAATCAACAGGGATTTAGAATCTTTAGGTAAAGTATTGTCCTGTAGATATCTTATTGGATAGACTTTTATCAACATAAGATTAATCACTATTTAAAGTTTATTTAGTAAGAAGAGTTTCTCATATAACATTCTATCTGTTAACACATTTTCTGATTTTTCATATTTTATACATGTATGAGACCAATTAAAAATTTATTAATCTAGTTTTGAAGTAATACTTATTAAATGATAAGAAAATATATCAAAAACAAGATAATTGATATTTTTTATAAAAATTTCTAAAAAATAGTCTAATATTTATCTTTGTTGTTCCGAGAATTTAAATTTGTTGAATGTGATAAGTTTAATCTAAAGACATTTGGTAATTTAAATATGATCAGATGTCCATCTTCAGAGCAAATACAATTTTAATACATATCGTTTTATAAGGAGTCAAGGATGAAATCAAAATCAACGACCAAAAGCGTAGGTTTAAAGATTGCAAATCCTGTTGGTGAATACGAAGAAAATATCAATGAATTATATGCCAAAATTGATCAACTTACAGTTAAAAATGAAGATTTGGAATTTGAAAAACTAATGTTTCATAGACTTCTATCTACGATTCCGGATTTAATATATTTTAAAGATCGGCAAAGTCGATTTACCATATTAAGTCAAACTATGATTGACAGATTTGAAGAAAAGAAAATGGGCAATGTTTTAGGTAAATCTGATTTTGATTTATATACGGAGGAACATGCAAGGCAAGCTTTCGATGATGAACAAAAAATTATGGAGACAGGTGAATCTCTCATAAATAAAGAGGAAAAAGAAACATGGGAAGGCGGTAAAGAATGCAAAAAGAGAAACAGATAACATCCTTGCAACTGTGGAAGAAGGTTTATTTCTGTTAGATAAAGATTTAAACATTGGATCACAATATTCCCTTGAATTGAAATCAATAGTAGGTGATAAAAATCCTGCAAATAAAAATTTTATAGAATTACTCGAGAATAAAGTTGATAATTCTATTCTAAGTGCTGCTAAAGATTATCTTGATCTACTTTATGATGAAAATAATGATGAATCCATGTTGTTAGAGCTCAATCCACTCATAGAAGTCGAAGCAAAAATTAGTAGACAGAAAAAATACTTAACCTTCAATTTCCGCCGTGTAAATAAGCCATCTGGTCGAGTAGATCAACTCATATCTATCGTTTCTGATGTAACAAAAGAGGTTAATCTTGCGAGAACACTGAAACGTCAGGAGGCAGAAAGCAAACGGAAGATGGAATGGTTGCTGAGTATTCTAAATATCGATCCCATCATGCTAAAAGAATTCATATCTTCAGTACATGAAGAAATGGATCAGATGGATGAGTGTTATCATGAACTTAAAACGAAATCAAAAAAGTTAGAATTAATAGATTCTATATACAGATCAATGCACACAATTAAAGGTGGTGCAAGACTGTTAGAAATGGAATTTTTCGCTGACTTAGCTCATTCTGCAGAGGATGTGATATCTGATCTGAGAACTGTTAAAAACTTAAGTGATAACGATTTAAAAAAATTGAATAAACAGATTCAATTGATGCATCAGACTTATGATGAGTTAAAGGAATTAATTGATCATATTGGAAAAATACATGATCAATTTAGGCCAAAGCGCAGTCATGAGCATCAGCTATTACTAAACACACTTGATCGATTGGTAAAATCACTAAATGAAGAATGTAAAAAAGATGTTAAGTTTGATCATAAAAACCTGGAAGGCACTACCATCCCCTTCCAGCGCCGTTTGCTTATAAGGGATATTCTGGTACAACTTATCAGGAATTCAGTGTATCATGGGATCGAATCCAAAGATAAAAGAAAAGCCTTAAAAAAATCTGTTAAAGGTAATATAAAAGTTTCAGGATATGCTGAAGGTAATGCCTATATTATTCAGTACGAGGATGATGGCAATGGATTGGATACAAAAAAGCTCTTAGATAAAGCCAGAAAATCAGGGATCTGGTCCAAAAAAGAAATTGATAGTTGGGATAAGGATAAAATTGCTGAATCCATATTCCATGCAGGTATATCCACAGCTAAAAAAGTTAATCTGACAGCCGGCCGTGGCATTGGTATGAGTATTATCAGAAAAAAGCTGGAAAAAATTGGTGGTGAGATAAATGTATCAACCGAAGCTAATCACTATACACGCTTTAAAATATTGATACCCTTAACAAAAGATTCAGAAAAAAGCTGATATATAAAGAATCAGTTTTTTACAATATTTTGAAGAAATTCTACTAGATCGTCAGCAAATTCTTTTCTTTTAAGTCCGAATTCCACCATGGTCTTCAGGTAATCCAGTTTATTACCAATATCGTATCGTTTTCCTTCTATCCTGTGTGCATAAATGGATTGAAATTCTCCCATCCGAATCATAGCATCTGTTAACTGCACTTCATTGTTCTTACCGGGAGGGGTTTCTTCAAGTATTTTGAATATTTCAGGTGTAAGAATGTATCTGCCTGCAAATGCTAAATTTGAAGGGCTTTTATCCACGTCGGGTTTTTCAATCATTTCAGAAACCTTCCAGAGGGTATCCGTTAATTTTTTACCCCCGATAACGCCGTATCGAAAGACGATCTCTTTTGGTACTTCTTCAACAGCGACAACCGATTGATTATACTGTTCGTAAAGATCTATCAGTTGTTGTGTAACAGGTATGATAGAATCAATAATTGTATCACCTAAGAGCACAGCAAAAGCTTCATTACCAACATGCTGCCTTCCATAGCTGATTGCATCACCCAGTCCATTTAATTCCTTTTGGCGAATATAATGTATATTGGCCATATCTCCGATATGACGAACTGTATTATAGGCATCTTCATCCTGTTTTTCCTGTAATAAATTTTCCAGTTCCTGGTTACGATCAAAATGATCTTCTATAGCCCGCTTCCCTTTTCCTGAAACAATTAATATATCATCAATGCCGGAATCCACCGCTTCTTGTACAACATACTGTATTGTTGGTGTATCAATTATTGGCAACATTTCTTTTGGTTGGGCTTTTGTTGCCGGTAAAAAGCGCGTTCCTAATCCGGCTGCCGGTATTACAGCTTTTTTAATCATTTTTCAAACAGTCTCCATTTTATAATATATATGGTTTTATTACACGTGCTTTAATCTTCTTCATCTCAACTATTAGACGCGTAAGCATTTCATTATCATCATAAATTCCAATGATAGAACCTCCCGATCCGGCAAATTTAGCTGAGGCACCACAAGCTCTAGCAGTTGTAACTAATTCCTTGTTACTGTCGCTGATATCCATAATTTTAGATCTTAGATTGAAATTAATATCCATAATTTCTTTTAATTCACTTATTTTGCCTTGTTTAATATAATCTTTACCTTTTACCGCTAAATTTCCAATTTCAGACAATGTATTTATGACATCCGTATCACCTTTATCATATCGAGCCCTGATATCATTTAAAACAGCACCTGATACTTTACTTAATTCCGTTTTATAAGCTATATAAAGATTAGATAATCGCTTTGGGTCAATAGCTTCATACTGTCCATAATTATATTTTTGCACATACACCTTTTCAAAATCCATAAAAACACAGCCCTGGAATACCTGGATAACCCGATCCTGTAATCCTGCATTGATACCTAATTCCTCTACTTCTGCGTTCAGAATAAGTGTCGGCAGCATTCCTTTAGGTACTTTTACCCCATAAAACCGCAAAAGTGCTTTCATGGTTGCTGTTATAATTGCACTTGAGCCTGCAAGTCCTACCTGTCTCGGAATATTAGACCGGTAGCGAATCGTAAAGTTTTTATTCTCGATTTGAATGGAATTATCCTGACAATACTGGAAAAATTTCTTGATAGCGGCTTTTATTAGCCTGTCACCACCATAATAACCATGTAATTTGATTCGTTCAACAAGCGAATGCATATTGTTATATGTATTAGTATCCTCAGGTTGAGCCTCGATGACTAATTCCGGGCTTTCATATAGCGATATATGTGCTCCAAAATTTTTCACACTGATTGATATAGTTTTGCCAAAATACCCATCCGAAGGATTACCTAAAAATCCGGCACGTGCATAAGCCCGCTCTTCGATAATCAATTTTATTCTCCAGTCTTAATCACAATTCTAAAATACAAACATTCTAATATAACAGCTTCTATCTATCCCCTGGCCTTGTTAACTTCTTCGACAAATTTTTTCGCATTTTCAGTTAATGCTGTCCAGTCGGATTCTGCAATCATTTTTTTATTCAGTAATGCTGTACCAACTCCTACACAACTGGCACCGCTGCGGATGAATTCACCGGTATTTTCAAGGGATACAACGCCAGTTGGTGTCAGACGTACCTGTGGTAGCGGTC
>JARRPN010000190.1:0-9620 GCA_037382875.1 Calditrichaceae bacterium
ATTTTAAATCCCATTCACGTAAATGTTTTATCTTTATACCTAAAATTTCATCAGATATGAATAATTACTTTAGATACAAAAAAAGCTCTTATTCAGAGCTTTTTTTAATTATATTAGTATTTCTAAATTAATTTTCTTCCTCAAACAAATTTATTTCTTCTTCAGGTGGCTCTTCAGGTTTTACCTCTTCTGTTTGCATCTCGCTTCCGGTTTGATCATAGTATTTATCCATGCTTGCTTGATCCATAGGTAATTCACTCGTATCACTGGGATCCTGAAGTTTTACTTTTGCCAGCACTCCAAAAGGTGTAGTGGCAAATTGATTAGCAACCGTCTCATAA
This sequence comes from Calditrichaceae bacterium, assembly GCA_037382875.1. Classification (GTDB taxonomy): domain Bacteria; phylum Calditrichota; class Calditrichia; order Calditrichales; family Calditrichaceae; genus JAFGKZ01. The sequence continues at coordinate 342 of JARRPN010000190.1, forward strand.
TAGAGCGTAGCGTCACTTGTTTTGCCCATCTTGGCATAAACCAGACCCAGTCTGTAAACAGATTCTGCCTTAGCATTGATATCCTCACTATCTTCATAACGATTGGCTCGTTCATAATACTTGCTCGCTGTTCTTAGATCGGTTGTATCAGAAGTAATAACACCTGGATTAAATTTTGCAGCGCGCTCATAAAATTTACCAATCTGAATGTATATTTGAGGTACATAGCCCGGAATGATATTTTCTTCAAGAATTCGTTTTAAAAGAGCCATTTGTTCTTCAAACTGATCCATTTTACCATAGGTTTCAGCCATACGCAATTGAGTTTCAACATGTAGATCCGAAGTTGGATGTAGAACAATTAACGTTTCATAGGTTTGCATAGCTTCTTTATATTGACCGGCATTGAATTCAGCATCACCTTTAGCCAGTAATTCTTCCGGACTTTGGGTATTTGCATCTCTGGATTTATTTCCTGAACCACAGCCAATAGCCAGGATTAAAGTTATCATCAAGATTGGGAGCAACTTCAGAAAACGCATGATTTTCTCCTAAATTTTTAATTTATCCCAAAATTTACTTTCTGAGACTCTAAAGAATCAAGTAATTTATTTTCATTTATTGTGATTAACTGATTATTTCTGAGAATCCATTGTCCATTAATCATTACATGTTCAACATCAGATGATCGGGTAGAATAGACTAATTTTGAATATATGTTTTCGTAAGGAATCGAATGAACTTGATTATTTTTAATAAATGTTAAATCAGCCGCTTTACCTTCTTCAATACTTCCAATGATACCTTCCATGCCTAAGGCTTGTGCTCCGTTTATGGTTGCCAGCTTAAATGTTTCGATTGCAGGCATAGCTTCAGGACCGTGAATGGGTTTCTGGATAAGTGAAGCCAGACGCATCTCATTAAATACATCCATATTGTTATTACAGGGCGCTCCATCCGCACCAATGGAAACATGTATCCCCTTTTCCAAATATCCTGGGATCGGTGCAATGCCAGAGCCTAATTTTAAATTCGCTGAGGGACAATGCAAAACTTTTATTTCTCTTTCTTTTAATAAAGCTTTTTCCTTTTCATCAGTCCAGATGCAGTGTGCAAGACAGAGATTCTTATCAGCCAGACCCAATTTATCAAATAATAGAATATTGCGTTCACCAAATTTTTCCATCACCAGTTTAGTTTCATCTTTATTCTCTGAAGCATGGGTATGTAAAATCGTATCAAATTTCTTAGCTAACTCACCTGTCTCAATCAGCAACTCATCGGAACAGGTTAACACAAATCGCGGTGCAAAGGCATATTTCAATCTGCCATTATCATAATTATGCCATTGACTGGCTAAAGCTTCACTTTTAGCCAGACTATCGCTGGTTTTTTCTTTCATATCTTCAGGCATATCGCCGGTATCCATCATCGTTTTACCGGCTAAGGCCCGCATGCCACTTGCAGCGAGTTCCTCAAAAATCACCTGCTGATGCCTAACTGTACCAAAATCCATAATGGTAGTAGTCCCGGATCTAATCAGTTCCGCCAAACCAAGTTGAGAACTGACCTGCAGAGATTCCGGAGTATGCTTGTCCGGGAATTACTATAAAATCAGTGGCATCAAACTCATTGTAATTTTCAGCAGGATTAATCTTTCCAATCTGTTCAATTTTTCCATCCTGAATAAGTATATCACCTTTTAAAACATCAAGGTTGGAGTTCATTGTCACAATCATCGCATTTTTAATAAGAATTCGGTCAGGCATAGGCTTAGTTTTTAACATAAAGTCCAGAAAATATACAAGTTATCCTCAATGTTAGCAAGCCAAAAAATGGCTGAAACGTTAAATACACAAAGTCTAAAATAGTACGTACTTTAATGGTATATAAATCCACATTTATACATTTCCATTTTCCATATTTTTATTCATCAAAATAAAGTGAAAAAAAGAACGAAATTTCATGTTTTTTACTTGACAGGGTAGCAATCATTTTTTACTTTGCTTGACTTTATAACAACAATGATTTGATCATTATTTATAAAATTACAAGGAGAAATAAACATGAGTTTACGTGTTGGTATTAATGGATTTGGAAGAATTGGAAGACTGGTTTTTAAAGCGGCTCAGAATGATCCGGAAATCGAAGTTGTAGCTATTAACGACTTGACAGATGCTAAAACTCTCGCGCATCTTTTAAAATATGATTCTGTACACGGACGTTATCCGGTACCTGTAAGTGCAGGAGAGGTATGAATGTTGATGTAGTTGTAGAATCAACTGGTGTATTTCGCCAGAAAGCTCAGATTGAAAAGCATCTTAAAGCTGGCGCTAAAAGAGTTGTTTTAACGGTTCCTGCTAAAGATGAAATTGACAACACTGTTGTACTTGGTGTTAATGATAACACATTGAAAGCATCTGATAAAATAGTTTCTAACGCATCCTGTACTACAAACTGTTTAGCCCCTGTTGCCAAGGTACTTAACGAAAAATTTGGTATTAAACGTGGTTTAATGACTACAATTCACGCATATACAAATGACCAGGCTATTCTTGATTTACCACATAAAGATTTACGTCGGGCCAGAGCCGCTGCGGTTAGCATGATTCCTACTACAACCGGCGCTGCAAGAGCGGTTGGTAAAGTAATTCCTGATCTGAATGGTAAACTGGATGGTATGGCTATCCGCGTCCCGACCAGCGATGGTTCTCTCGTTGATTTAGTCGCTGAGCTGGATAAAGACGTTACTGTTGAAGAGATCAATGCAGCTATGAAAACTGCCGCTGAAGGTGAATTGAAAGGTATCCTTGAATACTGTGAAGATCCAGTAGTCTCAATCGACATCGTTGATAATCCGCATTCAAGTATTTTCGACAGTCTTTCAACAACCGTAATGAACGGAAATTTTGTTAAAGTGCTTTCCTGGTATGATAATGAATGGGGTTACTCCTGCCGTACTGTTGATATGATCAAAAAAGTCGGAAATCTGTAATTTTTTGAAAGGCTATCATTGATAGCCTTTTTTTCATTAAAAGGAAAAAGAACAATGGCAAAATTAACTATTGATAATTTAAATTTAAAAGATAAAAAAGCGTTGGTTCGTTGTGATTTTAACGTACCACTGGATGAAAATTTAAATATCACCGATGAGCGCCGTATCGTAGCTTCCCTACCAACCATAAAAAAAGTTCTGGCTGATGGTGGAGCAGCAATTCTTTGCAGTCACCTGGGAAGACCCAAAGGCCAGGTAAAGGAAGAAATGCGGTTAAAACCCGTTGCAGAAAGGTTAAAGGGGCTGCTTGGTGTTGATGTCATCATGGCTAATGATTGTATCGGTGCTGAGGTCATGGAACAAAAAAAGAATCTTAACGCCGGTGAAGTTTTATTGCTGGAAAACTTGCGATTCCATAAAGCTGAAACCGATAATGATTCAAATTTTGCAAAACAGCTTGCAGAAGATGCTGATTTATTCATCAATGATGCATTTGGTACCGCACACCGTGCTCATGCATCGACCGAAGGAGTAACACATTATTTTGATCAATGTGCTGCCGGTTACCTGATTGAAAAAGAACTCAAATTCTTAGGCCAAGCAATTGAATCTCCGCAGAGGCCTTTACTGGCCATTTTGGGTGGTGCAAAAATATCCGGCAAAATTGATGTAATTGAAAATCTGCTAAACAAAGTGGATAGTTTAATTGTTGGTGGCGGAATGGCCTATACTTTCTTCAAATCGATGGGTTATGAAATTGGTACTTCCCTTTTGGAAGAAGAACGAATTGATATGGCCGGCCAAATTTTAAAAAAGGCTGAGGCAAAAGGAGTCAATCTGATGCTGCCGGTCGATGTGAAAGTTGCTAAAGATTTTGATAACAATGCTGAATCAAAATTTGTTGATGTTAAAAATATTCCACCGGATTTTATGGGTATGGATATTGGTCCTGAAACCATGAAAATATTTGAAGCCGAAGCTTTAAAGGCTAAAACTATTGTATGGAATGGCCCTGTAGGTGTATTTGAAATGTCCAATTTTTTACAGGGTACTAAAGAACTGGCTGAAGCCATTGCAAAAGCAACCAGTCAGGGTGCTGTAAGTATTATCGGTGGCGGTGATTCTGCTGCAGCGATAACGAAGTTTGGTATGGATGAACAGTTTTCCCATATCTCAACAGGCGGCGGTGCCTCTCTGGAATTCCTAGAAGGAAAGGTTTTACCCGGTATCGAAGCATTGAGTGAAGTTTAAGATTATAAGGATTTATCATGAGAAAAATAATCATAGCCGGAAATTGGAAGATGTACAAAACCAATTCCGAAGCATTACAATTAGCAAATCAGATTAAAATAAATACAACCGCAATTAAAAAAGCCGGTATTATCATTTGTCCACCCTTTACTGCCCTGGCAACTGTGAATGAAGTAATCAAAGACACCGCAATAGGATTGGGTGCTCAGGATTTATACTGGGAAAAAGAGGGTGCATATACCAGTTGCATTAGTCCGGGTATGGTCCGCAGCACAGGTGCAACCTATGTTATTATTGGTCATTCGGAACGTCGTCAATATTTTGGAGAAACCGAAGAAACTGTTAATAAAAAAGTGAAAGCTGCGCTGGATAACGGATTAAAACCTATCGTATGCGTTGGTGAAACACTTGAACAACGTGAAGAAAATATCACTGATAAAGTCGTTAGTAAACAAATAAAAGGTGGATTGCAAGGATTAACAGCAGAACAGATGAAATCCATAATAATTGCATATGAACCGGTTTGGGCGATTGGCACAGGTAAAACAGCTACACCGGATCAGGCACAGGATGTCCATGCAATGATCCGTCAGCTGCTTGCTGAATTGTTTGGCAAAGAAACAGCAGATAATACCATTATCCAATATGGCGGCAGTGTCAAACCAGAAAATGCAAATGACTTATTAAGTCAAGAAGACATCGACGGTGCACTGGTTGGTGGCGCATGCTTAAAATCTGATTCATTTTCTGATATCATTCACACCGCAGAAAAATTATTGTAATATTATTTATATAGAATCACACTTAAAGGTCAAACTGAATGTTTTCATTTTGGCCTTTTTTATTCTTCCAGCGGTTCCCATTCTGCAAAGGTTTCAAACATTACCTGCACCTGGGGATCGGTCTGATAATCCTGGTTGTAGTTGTAATACCATCCCAAATATTCAGAATCACCGCCACCCTGCGTAGTTAAAAGAAACCGGTTACTCAATCGGCCTATATTCCTCGCCCGATCTGCTGCGAGTGTTTTATCACCACCCTGCGGATCAATGGGAATCCAGCCGTAATTAGGTAGATACACTTCCGGCCAGCGATGAAATACATCATCCATACTGGCATCATCACCGCGCACGACAATCGCACCGACATACCGGGCCGGCAGTCCGGCTGCCCGGGCCAGGGCAATAAAACTGATCGTATACTCAGAACAGGAACCGGTTCCTCTTTCAAGCACAACCGGCGCCACATTCCAGCCGCCTTCCAGTTTATATTCAAGATGAGTGCGAACATAATCAAATATTTTACGAGCCATCCAATATGGATTCTTTTCATTACCCACAATGTCTTTGGCTATCTTCTGAATAAGCGGATCTTTTAATTTATACTTGCTACCATCCGCGGTATATTTTTTTACAATATCTTTAGGAATATTCTTAAGAGTGCCGCATTGATCCGGAAAAATAAAATATTGAATTGATGATATTTCAGCATCCACAATCATTTTAGCGGTTAATATAGATTCACCCGGTTTATCTTTAAAATTGAAGACAGCCAGTTTTTGACCCCAGCGATCTGATTTCTCCTTGTATTCCTTAGGTTCAAATCCAATTGAATCTATTTTCTGCTGATTTAAATTTTCTGGAATGGCTATATAAGTATTCAATGATTTCAGCATACCCTGACCGAACACCTTGGCTTCATGGGTAAAGGTTATTCGGGCATTACGGGTGTCTGATAATACAAAAGATTCATCATCATGATGGACCATTTGATAGATACAATCATCCTGATAATCGACATTCCATAAGTATTTACCATCCCAGGTCAAACCACGTGGATACTTTCCAGGCGATTTTAAAATTATGATCACTTCTCCGTTCTCCGGATCGATGGCATAAATTTCATCGGTTAACCGGTCCGAACACCAGAGATATTTTCCATCGTAAGTTAATCCCTGAGCTGATCTCGCTGGAGCTGTTAAGGTTTTAACTGCGGTACCATCATTCATATCGATCTGCATAATTTTCTTTTCGCGATAATCGGTTATCCATAACGTTGTGCCATCCCAGGTCAAACCATCTGGACTACTTGTTGGTGTATCTATAGTAAACAATATCGTCCCGTCATCCGGATCAATTTTAAATATTTTCTTCTGAGCAGCATCGGCATTCCACAGATACTGTCCATCCCAGGCCAGTCCCATTGGCCAGAATCCTGGCGAAGGAATAGACCGGATTATCTCGCCATCATCGGGTTTGATCATATAAAGTCTATCATCGTGATAATCAGCCAGCCAAAGATTGTTGCCGTCGAATGTAAGACCGGTTGGATATTTGCCAGCAGAGGGAAAATCTTTAACAACTTTACCCGGATGGGCTAATAACAATTGACTAAATAATAGAAGTATAATCAATGCGAAGATAAATTTGATTCTTATAATCATTTTAATTCCTTTCGCTAAAAATATGTCCTATTGAAAAAAAGATGGAACTATTTAACTAATCCTCCCCATCCCGATAAATCCGTATCACTCCTCTCTGATATCAGGGAGGGGATACAGGAGTGGATCAGTTTTTATGTCATCTTAAATTTTGAATCATCGATGTGAAGAATCTACTTTTGTGATTGACAATCAATCTCTCATCTGCAGTAAATGGAATCGTAATATGCCCCCTGCCTTCATTTTCCCTATTCCATTTAACAGAGGTTTCCAGTGCGCTTTCGTTGCGTGCCCAGCTGCGACGGGCAACACCTCCCATAACATCCCACGATAATCCCTGTCTGATCACCTCATCAATTCGCTCAGAGCCATCTAAAACGATGCCATTGCCGCCATTGCTGGCACGGCCAATGCCAACCCCACCACCATTGGATAGAACAACCAATGTCATTCCTCTGGCCACATTGCCAGCAAAGCACTGCACAGACATATCTGCTGTAACCCGGCTGCCATCATAGATATTGGCCGTTTCACGGAATGGAGAATCAGTACCCGAGACATCATGATGATCACGTCCCAAAATAACCGGACCGATTTCACCCTTTCGGATCATCTCATTGAACTTAAGTGCAATAGCTATTCTGCCTGTTTCATCAGCATAAAGGATACGTGCCTTGGTTCCCACAACCATTTTATTCTGTTCAGCCGTAGCTATCCAGTGATGGTTATCTCTGTGCACTGAACTCAAATCAGGATCAATACAACTCATAGCTGCCTGATCGGTTTTTCTCAAATCTTCTTCTTTTCCGTTACCATTTTTAGCAATACTCTTTTCACCCGCTTCAAATATCGAAGCCATAAAACTGTTGCCGTAATCCCAGAAATAGGATCCTTTTTTAGTAAGGTGCTGAATAACTTTAAAATGACGAATTAATGATTCATCAACCTTTTTTCTGAATTGACCAGGATTGCTTTTTAATAATTTCCTGCCCTCTTCAAATGTGAATCCAACCGGTGTGTAACCGCCCTCATATACAGCGTGGCAGGAGGTTTGATCCGACAATAATTCAACTTTAATATTCTTTTTATCCAGATATTCAAGCAGATCAACTATATTTCCATGATAAGCAATCGATTCCGACTGACCTTTGGATTTAAATTCCTGCATCCAACTTACAATCTGATCCAGTTTATCAGATACTTTACTCACCCAACCCTGGGAATGACGTGTTTCGATACGGCTATAGTCCACTTCCGCTATAACTGCAATACCGCCAGCAATTTCCACTGCTTTAGGCTGAGCTCCGGACATACCCCCCAGACCTGATGATACAAAAAACACCCCATTTAAATCCTTATCCTCAGGAATTCCAAGATATTTACGCCCGGCATTTAAAACAGTTATAAACGTTCCATGTACGATACCTTGTGGTCCGATATACATCCACCCGCCAGCAGTCATTTGTCCGTAATTGGTTACACCGAGGGCCGTTAGTTTTTTAAATTCATCCGGATTGTCCCATTGACCGACCATGAGTCCATTGGTTGAAATAACGAGTGGTGTATTCACTGAGGATGGAAATATACCTACCGGATGTCCGGAGCTAATCACCAATGTCTGATCTTCCCGGATAATCTTAAGATATTCCTTAATTATTAAATACTGCATCCAGTTCTGACAAACCTGACCGGTTTCGCCATATGTAACCAGCTCGTATGGATACAAAGCCACATCAAAATCCAGATTATTATCAATATTGACCTGAAGTGCTCGAGCCGGCAGAATACCTCTATATTCATCTATTGATTTTCCATAAATTCTACCTTCCGGTCGAAAACGATAGCCGTATATACGTCCCATAGTTTTCAATTCATTCAGAAATTCCGGCGCGAGAATCTCATGCCATTCCTCCGGACAATAACGCAAAGCATTCTTTAAAGCCAGTGCTATTTCATTTTTATTAAGATTCAACCCACGGTCCGGAGCCCGGCGGATGCCTTTCTGAAATTTCTTTTTTCCAGGTAATTTTCCATCCAACTTAATAGCCATTGCTTTGGAAATATCATTATTATTCATAATTATTTACCTCTGGTATAATACAATCATAAATAAAAATAACGCACAATCAGTACGATGGCAGCCAATGCTGAAACTATTAAAACAGCTGTGCGAATATAACCGCGATCCAGATATTTTTTAGTACGCGACGAAATGTAAAATCCAACAATAATCCCCGGCATCATCCATAGGGCAGCTATAAATTCTGTATAGCCAAACTTACCAATGACAATGAGTGAGATGAGCGCCAGAATTATACCGATAACAAAAATGCCGGCTAAGGTACTGCGAATTGTCGGTCCGGCCTCATCCTGGTATATTAGCGCCATTGGTGCTCCGCCGATTGCTGCAACTATGGCCATAAAGCCGGATAGGGTTCCTGCACTGAGAATAGTCCATGAAACCGCTTTGACTCTTATTCCACTGGCATTGATTAACACAGCTAAAATTACCAATCCTGCGAGTAAAACTACCATATGTGAAACTGATATCATTGTTAGTACAAAAGCTCCAATAAGCGTTCCAAGGACTCGG
>JARRPN010000191.1:0-5337 GCA_037382875.1 Calditrichaceae bacterium
AAGCTGGCAAATCGGCGGTTTTGATATTTCCCTTTTTATCCAGAACTATAATACGTTCAATTAAATTTTCCAACTCACGTATATTGCCAGGATATTGGTAATTTTCCATCAGACTCAAAGCTTTAGGATCAATTTCGGTAATGTTTTTCCCATAAATTTTGTTAAATTTTTCCATAAAATAGTAAATCAGGTATTTGATATCTTCTTTGCGCTCTCTTAGCGGCGGTACTTCTATCGGGATTACATTCAAACGGTAGTACAAATCCTGACGGAATTTGCCTTCTTCCATGGCCTTCTCAAGATCTTTATTCGTAGCAGCTATAATGCGGACATCCACTTTAAGAGTTTCAGTACCACCAACTCGTTCAAATTCACCTTCCTGCAAAACGCGTAATAATTTTAACTGCATATTCAATGAAATATCACCAATCTCATCAAGGAAAAGTGTTCCGCCATTAGCTAACTCAAACCGGCCAATCTTATCTTTGATAGCACCTGTAAATGCCCCGCGCACATGGCCAAACAATTCGCTTTCTAAAAGACTTTCAGCAAGAACACCACAATTTACTTTAACAAATGGGCGTTTAACTCTTGGACTGTTATAATGAATAGCATTAGCTATGAGTTCTTTACCAGTTCCACTTTCTCCTCTTATTAGTACTGTTGTATTCGTAGCGGCAACATCTTTTACAAGTTTAAATAATTCCTGAACTTTATTCATTCTCTTTGATCAAGGAGTTCAGTTGGGTGATACGTTCTACTTTGGCTAAAATTTCATCAAGGCGAATAGGTTTTAATATATAATCTTTAGCCCCGAGACGCATAGCTTCCACAGCGGCTTCTACCGTACCATGGGCGGTTATCATAATTACTGGTATATTGGGATGATCTTTAATAAGGAAATTCAATAACTGCATACCATCCATTTCCGGCATGCGGATATCGGTTAGGACAATATCAGGCTCCTGCAACTTAATCTTATTAATAGCTTCCACTCCATTCGTTGCAGTCTCTGAAATATATCCTTTACTTTCGAATAATTCCTGCATTAATTCCAAGGAATCAATTTCATCGTCAACAATCAAAACTTTGGATTTCATTTATCCTCCGAATTATTCTGGGCTTTAGGAAGTGGAAAAAGAACCATCACGATTTCCTTGTTTTGGTTAGCGGCATCAACTTGAGTTAGTCCATGGTAATGTTGAACAATATGATCAATAATAGTTGATTCAACTGATATATTATTTGCCTCAAAATTACTATGTTTAAAATACTCCTGCAAGCAACCTTTTTTATAAACTAAAGATTCTGTAAAATCAAGGCTAAAACTAACCAAAATCCAATTATTATTAAGATAATTGTTAAGTTGCTTAGTTTCAACTAAAATCAGACCTTTTTTACCTAAACAGTCGAAACAAATATCAAATAAAATTTTTAGTAACACATTAAAATGTGAAACTAATCCTGACAGATTCGGTATAGTTTCGTTCAAATTAAAATCTAATTTAATTTCACTTTGCTCTTTTAAGCGAACCATAGAAGGATCCATCAATGTTTTATGAATCAAATCATTCAAATCGATCTTCTGTGGAATGGTATCCTGTTTGAGACGCGCAAACGTTAACAATTTTGACATAGTCTCATTGATCCGATTGACCTGGTTTTCCAGTGTATTCAGATTATTTTTATATTTATCATCCAAATCCGGATCGGATTGTAATAGTTGTATTCGTCCTGAAATATTGTTAATAGGATTCATTAATTCATTAGCAATTGAATCAGCAAACTTATTCAAAATAACAGTTTCGTTACCCTTAAATCGTTTCAAACCTATTCCATTGGAATCCAATGATTCAATCATAACATATGATTTATTGGCTAATAATTTGTGAACGATTATCACTTTTTCATACTCATTACCAAGGCTGTCAGCAAACGTTACATTATATTTATGATTGCTTTCCTGGCCTTCGGAAGTATGATTTGTAATGTAATTCCAGACCTTTGCTCCATCGACCATATAATCAATTAATTGCAACTCGTTTAATTCCCGATCCTGAATCTGAAGCATCTTTTCTGCTTCTTTACTCATAAAAATAATATTAGAGTATACATCTGATATGAAGATACTACTTTTAATATGATATAATGAATTTTTTAATATCTCAAAAAAAGTGAAACTACTTTCAAATTTATTTTGATCTTTGGAATAGAAATCCCCCAAAAACATAGGGAGTTTGCTTTCTATATCCGTAACAGCAAGAAATTTAATACTATCCAAATCTGTCCATGTATCAATATTTTGTAATTCTTTATCAATAATTATAATAGATGGATCTGGAAAACTTATTTGAATCTTTTTTATATCATCAATATCACAATCACAAACACTTTTATTTATGACAAGCAAATTGAATTGAAAATCAGATAATTCAGAGAGAATTTCGGAAGTATACTTAATCTGTTTCATCTCGTAGGGTACAGAATTAAAAACAGCCCTGATAATTTTGGCCACCTGATCTGTTTTATCAATGCAAACTATTTTATAGTTCTTAGTCATCCTTTATTTAATTCCTCAATAAATAGCAGTGCATTTTTCACGCGTCTTACTACTTTCTCTTTACCTAATATATAAACCAGTTCAAAGATACCCGGGCTTTCCATTTTACCAGTAAGGGCCAGACGTAATGGATGAATCACTTTACCTGCTGCTACATCTTCCATATTAGCAAATTCCCTTATAAAATTTTCCGAATTTTCAATCGATTTAAATGGATCACTATTTATTGAAATTATTTTATCATAAAATTGTTTCAATAATTCCGGACTTATTTTATTAGAAAAGAATTTATTAATACCTTTTTCAGCATAATTTTTCGGATCAACGAAATATGTTGATAGATTATTCTTTAATTCTGCAAGAGTAGTAGACCTTATTTTGTATAATTCGATTAATAATTTAAATTGTGTTTTGTCAGATTCCTTAATCTTCCAGTTGAATTGATTACAATAATCTTTTATTTCAGGCATAATATCTTCAATCGATATTTGCGCAATATATTTACTGTTAAACCAATTCAACTTCTTGGGATCGAAGATTGCTGCGCTCTTACTAATCCCCTCTTTATCAAATTTTCTAATAATTTCGTCCCGGTTCATGATTTCTCTATCATCACCGGGTGACCAGCCTAAAAGACAAAGATAGTTAAATAAAGCATCAGAGAGAATTCCCTGATCCTTGAATTCCTCTACAGAAGTAGCGCCATGCCTTTTGGACAACCGTTTTTTATCGACACCCATAATCAGCGGCACATGCCCAAATTGCGGGGACTTCCAGCCCATAGCTTCATAAATCAGAATTTGTTTAAACGTGTTCATCAAATGATCAGCTCCGCGAAGTACCAAACTTATATCCATTTCATGATCATCCACTACAACCGCTAATTGATACACCGGTGAACCATCTGAACGGAGTATGATAATATCATCTATTTCACTAGCAGAGATTTGTGTTTGACCAATAATCAGATCGGTGAATTGAATATCTCTGTTTTCAGTTTTCAATCTAATAGAAAACGGTACTTCCTGTTCTAAATTCTCCGCAATTTCTGTACCAGATAAATGTCTGCAGTTCCCATCGTATTGATAACCACCCGTTTCCTTTTCAGCCTTAAAGCGTTTTTCAGCTAATTCTTCCTTTGTACAAAAACACCGATAGGCTTTTCCATCCGCTAACAATTTTTGAGCAACTTCTACATGACGACTTCTGTTCTTGCTTTGATAAAATATGGAATCATCCCAGCTCAAACCCAACCATTGCAGATTCGTAATAATTTGATCGATGGACTCTTGGGTAGATCGTTTTTGATCGGTATCTTCTATTCGAAGCAGAAATTTACCACTGGTTTTTTTAGCAACTATCCAATTAAAAATAGCAGTGCGGGCGCCGCCGATGTGTAAGTGCCCTGTCGGGCTGGGTGCAAAGCGTACAATTTCGCCCACAATATCCCCGATGGATTTAAAAGTGTGTATAATTCTGGTTGTATTTAGATGTGTCTAAATTTATATTTCTTTTGTACTAAAATCAAGAAATTTAATGATTTATGGACATTTATATTATCAGTATTTCATGGTCTAAGTGGTAAAATTATGTTCAATTGTGTTTAAAGTTTAAATTCTGTATAATTATTTAATTTTTAAACCAATTATGAAACAGATTCCCAGAAATATTCAGTATTACAAATTCAGTGCTTACGGATTTTTAAAGAATCTTCGTTTGTTCGATGTATTCTTTCTACTTTTTTTGGCAGAGACAGGCATTAATTATCTTCAAATAGGTGTTCTCTATTCCATCCGACAAATAATTATAAACGTATTCGAAGTACCTTCTGGCATTTTTGCCGATTCATTCGGGCGCAAAAAATCAATGCTATTTTCTCTCAGTTGTTATATTGTCTCATTTTTAATTTTCTATATATTTGCCTCATACTACTATTTTATTATTGCAATGATACTCTTTGGGTTGGGTGAAGCATTTCGATCCGGAACACACAAAGCTATCATACTCAGCTATCTTGAACAAAATGATCTTCTCGAAATTAAAACAAGATATTATGGCGGAACACGATCATGGTCGCAATTTGGTTCAGCTGTAAGTTCCTTATTAGCTATGATTGTAGTATTGCTGAATCAAAATTACCGGGATTTGTTTATATTGACAGCCATACCCTATATCCTGAATCTCATCAATATATCAACCTATCCAAATTCATTGGAAACGAAAGAGGATAATATTGGCAACAAGAAGATACTTAAAAGTATATCAAAAACTATTCTCGATAATTTGAAGGAGTTTGCAGCTTTCTTTAAACAATCAGCCAACTTCAAAGCAGTGTTTAGTGCAGCCGCTTATATAGCTGTATTTAAAACAATAAAAGATTATTTGCAGCCTGTATTACAAACTCTTGCCGTAACAATTCCTGTGTTCATGGGATATTCAACTGATCAGCGAACAGCGATTATTATAGGAATATCTTTTTTCTTTATTTTTATTCTGACATCTACCGCATCGAGAAATGCCTGGCGTATTGAAAATTTCACAACAGATTTACCTAGATCGATAAACATTATTTATTTAATTGGTATTGCTAGCGTTGGTATTTCCGGAGTTTTTTTATGGTTCAATTTTCCAGCTTTTGCAGCGCTAGTATTTATTTTTCTTTATCTTGCCCAGAATATTAGGCGGCCGTTAATGGTCAGCTATCTTAGCGAAATCATATCCAGCAATATTATGGCAAGTGGCCTTTCAACTGAATCACAATTACAGACATTAATGAT
>JARRPN010000191.1:5350-6103 GCA_037382875.1 Calditrichaceae bacterium
TAATTCCTCTAAGAAATAATTATGTTTAATATAATTGCAACCTAAATTCCGTTTTTTCTGTCTAAATAATAAAGGCATTTACCCAATCCTTGTTTGTTTTATGTCTTCTTGTTATTTTATTAAATACACGTTTTAATGGAGGATTCATGCGCTCACTTTTACTAATTATCATCATAGCTTTAACAACACGTTTTCTTTTTGCTGATGCATATTTTCAGCAGGAAGTTGAATACAAAATTAATGTAACTTTGAATCCGGATACTAAAACCTACGCTGGAACTGAATATATTCATTACAAAAATAATTCTCCGGACGTTCTTGATTATATCTGGATTCACTTATACCCAAACGCCTATAAAGATGAATCAACACCTTTCGCAAAACAGCAAAATCTTAGAAGAAGTCGTTCATTTCATTTCTCGGATAAATCAGAACGGGGATATCTTAATCTTGAATCTGTCAAACTGAATTCTAAAATACTATCCTGGGACTATAAACCAGAAGCCATAGACGAAGTGAAGATAATCTTACCTCAACCTCTCGAACCCAATCAATCTGTTGATCTAAAATTAGATTTTAAGGGCAAATTTCCTAAATCATTTTCCAGAATGTCATATTTTAATCAAACACATTTTGCCGCGACGCAATGGTATCCTAAGGTGGTTGTCTATGATAAATTTGGTTGGCATCCGGATTCCTATCTGGATATGGGAGAGTTCTATGGAGAATTCGCCAGATTTGATGTAAGTATTA
>JARRPN010000192.1:0-6195 GCA_037382875.1 Calditrichaceae bacterium
AATTAATATTGCTTAATTAGGAAAGCTTACAACAATTTCTCTGGCTAATGATTTTTTGAAGTAATAATTAACTGCTTGAATTGAGTATCTATATTCAGCACCTTCAAGTTCAGAGGCATCAATAAATGTTGTCTGGTTCGAACTACTTAATAAATACCATCTTTTTAGATTTCTGTGAAATATTTGAAGTCAAATAATCTTTAGCCCTTACCTGATATACATACACGCCTGAAGCATAAGGACTAAAATCATAAGTGAATTCATAAATCCTATTACCACGGCTAAAACCACGATCAACAGTTGCAATCTTTCTTCCTAAAAAATCATATATACTAATTTCTACTAGAGCACTCCGTTCCAGACTGTAGGAAATCGTAGTTTGAGAATTAAATGGATTAGGATAGTTTTGGTTTAACTTAATAAATTCAGGATAGTGTTCATTATCAATCTCAGCTAGATTCGCAGTATCAATAGAATTATATGCAGCCTCAATATTTAGTATTCCATAGCCTAGTAAATTATCAGGAGAAGATGATTGTGAGGCAGTACTTGTAATGGCATCATACACCTGCTCCGGTGTTAATTGTGGATAAGCATTTAGTAATAGCGCAATCGCCCCGGATGCTAATGGACATGAAAAGGACGTACCACTAGACGATGTATAACCTGTCGAGTCATAACTTGCAGCCACATAAACACCTGTTCCCATTGCTGCCACATCCGGTTTTATGCGTCCATCTGCAGAAGGGCCATAGGATGAGTAGGGTGAACGAGAACCATCGTTTGATACAGCGCCGACAGCAATTACATGATTACCATCTGCTGGTGCAATCAAAGTATTAGATTTAGTATATCGACCTTCATTACCAGCTGAATTAACCACGATCATACCCAAATCAACTGCAATATCAGCAGCAATAGTAGTTACAGCTGTATTTCCATCCATATCAGATTGTGTATACCAGTCAATATATCCCAGTGAACTGCTTACAATATCAGCTCCCATCGAGTCTGCCCACTCAATACCAGCTACCCAATAATCCTCTTCTATCTGCTTTTCACTGGCATCTAATTCTGTTTTTGCAAGCAGGAAAGATGCTTTGAATGCCGGGCCAATTAGGGATCCCGGTTTATAACCTGCAATACAGGATAAGGTCAAAGTTCCATGCCGACCTTCAGTAGCACTAAGGCCGCTATCATCAACAAATTCATCGCCATGGATGAAATCCCTGGTTGCAACAACATTAAGACTATCAAAGGATTCATGTATATTTAATAAATTAAAGCCATCGTCAAGCATACAAATTAATACACCCTCTCCATAGAATCCTTTCTCATGTAAAGTAGGAACATTGATTAATTCAAGCTGAGTTGCAGAAGGTCCATAATCGAGTTCTGTATTCACCTTTTTTATATCAACTGAATTTAACTCAACCACAGGTTCAACTTCTGGGATATTTTTTATATATGTAAACACCGGCGTAACTTTGTCTACACAATCAAACGTTTTTATTTTTGCTACATTTGCTGAACTGATTTCCACACTTACAGCATTTAACCATTTCGATTTAACACGAACCTTTTTTATATAAGGTAAAATTGATTCAATATATTCATTTGAAACAGGCAAATCTATCTCTAAAAAAGGTTCGTGTTAAATCGAAATGGTTAAACGTCTTTGTACTGCGCGCTCACTTATCAAATTGGCTGATTTTTGTAATTGAGTTTCTGCATGCAAACCTTTGTCCTTAAAAAATATCCACAAATTCACATCGGAATCTTGGTTAGCCAAAACCGATAAACTTGATACAAGCAACAATACTAATGAGGAAATAAAGAGCGTTGTTAATTTCATTTTTAAATTCATATATCTTTTCTCATAATTGCAAATTCAATAAACATAAACAATTTATTTGGTGATTTGTTCATTTGCAACCACAAGTACATAAACGGGTCAATTTTTTTAATGAACGTATGTGACGTGGAATTCAAACACTTCATTTAATATTCTTAACTTATACAAAATTAAAATGATCAAATGATCAGGAATAATATTAGTAAATTTGATTTAATGTTGCTGATTCTTAGATTTACAAAAAAATAAAGTCCAGATATAATACTTTGGAGATAACATGTTGCCGGATTCCTCAATAAAACCTCAATTTTCATTTAAAACGGTTTTGAATATTATTGAAGAGCATTATGGATTTAAAGCAAAAATATCTCCATTGGATAGTTATATGGATCAAAATTTTCATGTAAAAACAAATTTTGATAAAGAATTTGTTTTAAAAATTGCAGGTGCTTCCGAATCATGGGATAGTCTGGATGCGCAAAACAAAGCACTTGAATTTCTGTATAAACGAAACTGGTTTTATCACAGCCCTACTCCCATTCAAAGCAAATCAGGTTTTGACATAGTTCAAATAAAAGGGGAAGATGGTCAAATCTATAGTTTCCGTTTACTAAGATATTTAAAAGGAAAATTACTGGTTGATGTTGAACCGCACTCACCCAAACTTTTAGTTGATCTGGGAAAATTTGCCGGTTCACTGGATAAAACACTCAAGGATTTTTCCCATCATGGTGCTCATAGATTAATTCCCTGGGATATTAAAAATGTAATGCAAATACAAAAAAGAGTTGGTTATATTACTGATATTGAACAACGAAGAATTCTTGAATATTTTCTGACCCAATTCGAGTTAGCCATACTGCCAAAGCTGATTCAGACAAAATCCAGTATCATTCATAATGATATAAATGATTATAATATCCTTGTGCGTGGTCCTAACACCGGTCTACCCCGTATTTACGGTATTTTTGATTTTGGTGATTTAACCTACACACATACCATTTGTGAACTGGCTATAACCATTTCCTATGTTATGCTTAATAAAGAAAATCCCTATCAGGCTGCCGGATATGTAATAAGTGGATATCATCAGATAAATCCGCTTACCGAAAATGAAGTTGAGTTATTATTTCACCTAAGTGCTATCAGACTTTGCATCAGTGTTCTGATGTCCACTTATCGAAAAAAGCATGATCCGGATAATTTATATTTGAATGTAACTGAACCATCAGCCTGGGAACTTCTATATAAAATGATTGCTACCAGTCCGGAACATGTAACCGATATATTTCGACAGGCTTGCGGTTACGAACCAAAGAAAACAGGATTGACTGCATTAGAAATAATGGCATCCAGAGAAAAACACATTAGTAAATCTTTCAGCGTATCCTATGAGAATCCAATTAAAGTAACCCGTGGCGCTATGCAATATTTATTCGATGACCAGGGTAATACCTATCTTGATGCTGTCAATAATGTTTCACATGCGGGACATTGTCATCCGGCGGTTGTTAAAGCAATTAATAGTCAAAATACGGTTTTAAATACAAACAGCCGTTATTTGCATGACAATCTGGTTAGATATGCTGAACGATTAACAGCAACCATGCCGGATCCATTGAATGTTTGTTTCTTTGTATGCAGCGGTAGCGAGGCTAATGATCTGGCATTGCGTGTTGCCAGAACATTGACCGGACAAAGAGATACGATTGTATTGGAAGGGGCTTATCATGGTACCAGCATTGCTGCTATTGAAATCAGCCCATATAAATATGATGGAAAAGGCGGCAAGGGACGGGCAGATCATATTTACGAAGTACCTATGCCGGATACCTATCGCGGGCCATATGGTGCGAATGATCCGGATACCAGTAGGAAATATGCTAAATTAGTAAAACAAGCCATTGATAAAATTCAGAAAAAAGATAAAAAACTTTCTGCCTTTATATGTGAATCCGTTCTGGGCTGCGGCGGGCAGATTGTACTACCGGAAAATTATCTAAAAGAAGTATATACTTATGTGCGTAACGCCGGCGGATTATGTATTGCGGATGAAGTACAAGTTGGATTTGGCCGGGTGGGTACGCACATGTGGGCTTTTGAAACGCAAGGTGTTGTGCCTGATATAGTAACATTAGGCAAACCGATCGGTAATGGCCATCCCATAGCCGCAGTAATTACAACTAAAGAAATTGCTGACAAATTTGCCAATGGAATGGAGTATTTTAATACCTTTGGTGGAAATCCGGTATCCTGTGCAGCTGGTTTGGCCGTTTTGGATGTCATTGAAAAAGAGAATCTGCAGAAACATGCGCTTAAGGTTGGAAATCAATTGCTAAAAGATTTAAAGAAATTGATGAAGAAATATCCCATCATTGGGGATGTAAGGGGATTAGGTCTATTTATAGGCGTGGAACTGGTAAAAGATCGTAAGACCAAAGAACCGGCAGCCCAAGAAGCCAATCAGATAATAAATCAAATGAAAGAAGCCGGTATATTAATCAGTACCGATGGCCCTTTGCACAATGTTTTGAAAATAAAACCACCAATGGTATTTAATTCTGAAAACGCCAAAACCCTGGCGGAATCGCTGGACTGTATTTTATATGGGATAAAATAAAACGATAATATTCTATTTACTTTTCGCTCTGCGGGAGAACAGACCCTGAGCTTCCGTAATTTTATCAGGAGTGCCAAGCAGGTAGATTATATCATCCGCATTTAGGATAACAGATGGTTCCGGGTTATCCACCACCTTCTCCTCATGTTTAATGGCAACGATGGAAATGCCATACTTTTTTCTTAAATCAGAATTTTCGATAGATTTGCCGACCAGAGAACTTCCCCGTTCAATTTGAATGACGGAAATATCAATATTACTTAATTGCTGTTTTAAATCCGACACTTTTCCCGACCAGTTTGATAAACTGCGGAATGTGTTATAATTATTAGCCCGAACATCAGATACAATATTATTAATTTCATTTCTGGGAATAAGATATTTTGACAGCACCCGGGCAAATATTTCAATGGATGTTTCAAATTCCTCAGGTATCACTTCATCGGCGCCGAGTTTTTGTAACGGTTCCAACTCATTAACAAATCGAGTTCTTACAAATAAATGTATGGTGGGATTCAATCGCTTTATTTGCTGCGTAATTTGTCTGGTTGCGGTTGCATCGTTTATTGCGACAACAGCAACACGTGCATGTTTTATATTTACTGCATCCAAGGCATTTTTATGACCGGCATCGCCATATATAATCGGCTCTCCTTTAGCCTGCTCGTTTTGTACTGTATCGGAATTCATCTCGATAATAGCGTAAGGAATGCTGGTAGCTTTTGCGGCATGGGCTAAATTTTTCCCATTGAGTCCAAAACCGATAATGACAAGATGATTTTCTTGTTCTGATATCCGGTTGGATAAATCAGGATGATTTCCTGAAATAAATCGCTTTGGAAATGGAATACGAAGAACCAGATTAGCCAGTCGGGGAGCCAATGAAATCACAAACGGTGTTAAGGCCATTGTTAAAATTGTGACCGCTAAAAATCTTTGATAAATACTACCAGCAAGAAATCCATGTTCATGACCCACTCCGGCCAGTATAAATGAAAACTCACCGATCTGTGCCAGTGCACAGCCAGCTATAATAGCTGTTCTTAAAGAATATCCCAATAATAACGTAACTGTACCTGCAATAACTGCCTTAATTAAGATTAAACTGAGTGCGAGAATGGAAACAGATACTATTTGCTCGAATAAATACTGCACATTCAGCATCATACCTATGGAAACAAAAAAGAAAGTAGTAAAAATATCTTTAAATGGTAAAATATGTCCCAGAGCATGGTGGCTGTATTCCGATTCTGAAATAATTAATCCAGCTAAAAAGGCACCCAATGCCAGACTTAGACCGGCTTTTGAAGTCAACCAAGCAACACTAAAACAAATAACTACCAAACTCAAAATAAAAAACTCATTATCACGGGTCCGAATAATCTGGTATAATAACTTCGGGACAATCCATTTGGCACTGATAATTACTAGCAGGATGATTCCAATACCTTTGGCTAGTAAAACTAACAAGGATGTATCCAGAGTGGCGCTCGTCCCTGCCAATATTGGTGTTATCAGAATCATAGGAACAACAATAATATCCTGGAAAATTAAAATTCCCAGGGTAGCCCGGCCATGCGGGCTATCCATTTCCGATTTGCCCTGAATAAGCTTGAGTACAATGGCTGTACTGCTGAGCGCTACCAGAAATCCCATAAATATGGAACGGACGACGGTCAGATCAAAATATCTTGAAAGGAAGAATGTCGCAACAAAGGTT
>JARRPN010000193.1:0-3209 GCA_037382875.1 Calditrichaceae bacterium
TTTTACAGCTCATACAGGAATTCTATATGCTAAAAATTTTAATGTTCTTTTTTTCTTTTATAAAATTTTCGGTATGTGTGGTGGAAACTTTAACTGAGGATATTTTTATGAGCAGATAACAACTGATAAACATGCTTTTAATTGGTAGGTAAATTTAGCAGAAACCGGTTGCCAATTTTATTATCGGGGTCTACACATAATGACCCCCCATGTGCTTCAACGGCAAGTTTACAGAAAGTCAATCCGAGACCCCTGCCAAGTCGAAAACCATCTTTTTTAATTTCAGCCTGGCTGAATTTATTAAACAAATCATTTGAATATTTCATGGGGATCTGTTGACCATGATCATGAATAAAATATTCCAGAGTATTGTTTACTTTTTTAGATCCAATTTCAATTTTACCATTTTCTGGAACATTAGCAACCGCAAAACTGATCAAATTATCAAAGACGCGTTCTATTACTGAGGAATCTACTTTAAGGGTTGATCCACCTTCAGTTAAATTCAAATCAAAAGTTTTATTTTGATTTTCAGGGTAATCTTCGAATCGATGAATACATTTATTAACTAAATCGTTAATATTTACTAATTCATGATTCAATTCCATTTTACCATCTTCAATTTTAGCAATATCAATAAGGTTTAATACCATTCTAAGCAAATTCTGTGTACTTCGATCAATCCTGTCCAAATATTTTTTTAATGTTGGTGATGATGTCTTTTCAACGGCCATAGACATCATTTGTAAATTTCCCTGAATTACGAATAATGGATTTTTCATATCATGGACAATCAGATGGTTTAATTCCTCTTTAAATTTATCCAAACGTAGTAATGCTTTATTTTTCTCTTCTAACTCGAGGTTTTTTTGCTGTATTTCATCATGATATTTCTTGATTCTTAATAATGATTTTACTCTTGTTAGTAATTCAACATTTTCAAACGGTTTGGAAATAAAATCATCGGCACCCACTTCAAGACTACGAATTTTATCTTTTAATTCTTTGAGAGCCGTAATCATAATAATGGGAATAAATTGCGTCTTGCGGCCCTTCTTTATCCTCTCGCAGACCTGAAAACCATCCATTTTAGGTAACATAATATCCAGAAGAATGATATCGGGTTCATCACGTTCTACAATTTCAAGTGCTTCGAAACCATCTAATGCAGTCAATATTTGATAATTTTGAGGTTTTAAAAAATAGGCAATAAGATCGATATTTTCTTTATTATCATCTACGATAAGTACTTTTGGAAATTGTTCGGGAGCGTCCATTCTCCATCCTCTTATTCAGCGAACTTGATATTATTACTTAGTTGCGGAAAATATACGGTTGACGTTTCCCTCTGTGCAAGAAAATATCCTCATTTCTTTTAAGAAGGATTAACATAACCTCTTATGCAAAGGTCATCTTAGTGATTTCTTTTTTAAGCTTTGCCATCGTTTCAGAGTGAATCTGAGAAATACGAGATTCAGAAACATTCAATATTTTGCCAATTTCCTTAAAGGTTAGTTTTTCATAATAATACAGAGTAATGGCCAAACGCGTTTTCTCAGGAAGTTTTTTGATGGCTTTTAACAATATGCGTTTCATCTCTTCTTCTTCTAATTTTTCATCCGTTTTAATATAGTCGGTATCCTCAACTACATCGTATAAATTTTGTTTGTTTGAATCATCCATTGGTTTGTCGAGAGAATAAAGATTAATCGCATTGGAATCACGTTTCCAATTGTGAAGATCATCTACTTCAATGCCCAGACCATTGGCCATCTCATCATCGGTGTAGTTGCCTGAAAATTTCTGTTCCAGCTCAACTGTTTTTTCGCGAATATTATTTAATTTTGCTCTTAAAGATCGTGGAATCCAATCTAATTTTCTTAATTCATCAATAATAGATCCCTTGATTCGCGGGATTGCATAAGTCTCAAATTTAATACCATAAGCAGGATCAAAACGATCAATAGCTTCTGAGAGCCCGAGGATACCAATCTGATAAAGATCATCTTCTTCGAGTACCTTTGGAAAATTCTTGATCATTTTACGAACAACATATTTAACTAAACCCAGATATCGTACTATTAATTCCTGACGATAACAAACTTCGTTATTTACTTTATATTGCATCCAAATTGGGTCTGTAGCTTGTAACATGCGGCCCCCTACTTTTAATTTAAATTTCTATTATGTTTCCTCATTTGATCACCTACTTTGCAGCTACCATGCCAGTTTTTTAATCACTTTTATCCAATATTTTTGATAATATATTGTTTTTAAAACACTTATATACACATATAGGAAAGAATATGTTAAAAATTTGTTTAAAATTGTGTACTTTAGTTTAGTTTTCCTTAAATTCACCGATGATAAGTCTGATACACATCGATCTAAAGAATTTAAAAATAAGTATGTAAACTAATCATTAACTTATTCCGGGAGTAATTATGAAATATCTAACCATTTTATTAATGCTTCTTTTATCAGTTAACTTATTATCTGCCCAGAATATGGATTCGTTTATGGGTGAGCCCGGTAATTCTGTGAATGGAGGTGTAGGTATTACTTTTATTGGTGATACTGCATACACCACCTTTACAATTGCACCAGAATTTGCGTTTGGCAAACTTGGTATCGGGTTGAATATTGAATTACTGTTTAATAACAGTGATGGATTTAAATTCAGAAAAGAAGGCTGGGATAAAGGTGCCGGCGCTTTTCGTATGATTCGTTATTTACGCTGGGGTTTAAAGGGTGATCCTTTTTATACCAGGATCGGATCTTTACAGTCTGCTACGTTAGGTAATGGGTTTATTATGGGGTATTACAGTAATGAATCCAGTTATGACAGACGTAAAATTGGACTGGAACTGGATATGGATTTCGGCATCTTCGGAATGGAATCGATGACCAATAACCTTGGAAATATTTTTGAAATAGTTGGTGGAAGACTTTTTATAAGACCATTACATTATACGGAAATACCAATACTGGAAAATTTGGAAGTTGGCGGAACCTATGTTACAGATACCAATCCGGATAATGACAGAGATACCAATGATGGTGTTTATGAATGGGGTTCCGATATCACCATACCTATTATTAAAATGGATATCTTTAACTGGAAAGTCTATGGTGATTACGCTAAAATAAATAATTACGGTAGTGGTACAGCCTTTGGTACGCTTGTTAGTGTGCCAAATATTATTGGC
>JARRPN010000193.1:3309-7943 GCA_037382875.1 Calditrichaceae bacterium
TATTGGCGCATTTGGCATTATGCCAAAATGGAAAAACGTTTCCTAGGCGATGAATTCCTTCCAAATTATTTCAATACTTTGTATGAAATCGATCGTAGAATTAAAAGTATAGACTTCTACTATCCAAATTCAGAGGATATACCTGATGAGTTAGTTGGAGAGCTTGAACTATCTAAAGCAGGTTATTTAAGTACAGTTAAGAAAACTGAGGGTGTTTTTGGCGAGTTAGCTGGACAAGTTCTGGGTAAAATCCGTCTGGCTGGAAGCTATCAGCATATCCAGAATGTCACAGGTGGTGGTATAATGCATTTGGAGGCTAAATCCAACGATTTAATTCCGGGTGTTCGTTTGCTGTGGACTTATGATAAAATTGGCATCGATGATTTTGAAGATGCCAGGACATTGGATACAAGGTCTGTTGCTGTGGGTGAAATTGGTTATAAAGCGTATCCGTTTTTATATGTGACACTGCAATACCGCTGGTACTGGGTAAAAAAGATTGATGAAGGTGGTAATGTTAGTTATGAACCTGTGGAACGCTTTCAACCCGGTATAAGTTTTTCAATGTCATTCTAATCTGGTAAATAATCATCATAAAATGAATATCTCAAAATTTTATGACTTCTTTATCGAGCCGGTAATCGCTTTTGCGTTACCGGCTTTTTGTATTTCCTGTGAATCAAAATTAACAGACGGCCGCAAAGTCATCTGTCCCGATTGTTTTAACAAACTCCCCCTGCTTCCGGAAGAATATATCGATGTATTATACAAAGAGATCGAACAACCTTATTTTGACGATCTTATAATCCGTTATCAGTTCGCTGAATTATTCCAAAAATTGATTCATCAGTTCAAGTATCAGAGAATTTTATCACTGGCAAAATATTTTGCCGCTGCCATTGCACCAATCATAAAAGGTGATAATTGTGATTACATTGTCTGTGTTCCTTTGAATGCCATCAAAGAAAAAGAGCGCGGTTATAATCAGAGTGCATTAATAGCCGAAGAAATTGGTAATCAATTGAATATCACTATTAATAATGAACTTATAGGGCGAATCAAGAATACACCTTCTCAAACGAAGTTAAATCGGGAACAACGTATACTGAATATGCAAGATGCATTTATATGTGAAGAGAATTTAAAAGATAAACACATTATAGTTGTGGATGATATAATTACAACTGGAAGTACTTTAAACGCTTGTGCAAAGGTGTTAAAAAATAATGGTGCAAATAAGGTCACGGCTGTTGCTCTTGCAACACCCATGGATATATTACAACATAATCTTGAGAAAGAATTAATCGAATTAAATAGTTTTTAAGATATCAAGTATTTCTATATGGGCTTGTTTTATCTTTCCGATAATCTCTTTAGCACCATCAGCAGATTTATTACGACCCATCTCTTCTAATTCTTTAAAATACGAAGAAATTTTATCGGCACCCAGGTTTGAAGATGCACCTTTCATCCCATGGGCAACCGATCGCAATTGATCATAATCCGCGGTTTCAATAGCAGTTTTAAGATCGCTAATTGTCGGATCCATTTGATCATTCAATTCATCGAATAATTCAAGCAGAAACTCTTTATCCCCTCCGAGCCTTTCCAGAGCAACTTCAAGATCAATTATTTTGTCTTCCATGCATCATCTCCATATTATCAGAAAGTAGTATACTAATCGACATATTATTTAAAATATTTATATTACTTCTAATTTTATTTGCATTATTGGAGAGTATCGTTCAATTACGCAAGTTAGTTTCCTGGATTGATCTCGTATGTTTCAGAAATATTAACTGAGGGCCTCAACATAGCGCTGACAGCACAGTATTTTTCTGAGGATAACTTAATGGCTTTTTCCAGATTTGCCTCTTTGATACCCTCGCCCCATATTTTAAAAATAATCTTAATATCTGTATAGACTTTTGGATGTTCTTCAGCCATTTCCGCTTCAATATGCACTTCAAATTTATCAAACGGTTCGCGCATCTTCCCCAGAATCGAAGCGACATCGCTACCTGTACAACCAGCCAGAGCAAGTAATAGTAATTCTTTTGGCCTTATACCACCATCTGATCCACCAAATTCTTTTGGACCATCCATAGGTACCCAATGGTTACTGTTTGTCAATCCATTTAATGTCACACCTTCTATATGTACAACTCTTGCTTTAACAGTTGCCATGACTTTTATCCTTTCTAATTCCCGGCAGCCAGAATTGCGCCCATAATAGCGAAATAAATCGTACTTATTTTGGGATTGCAGATAAGTGGACAGCCCAGGCCGAATTTGGACATATGTTTTCCAATAAAATTCCCAGCTCCGGCGCCAATAATTATTCCGACTACTATATTTATCATAAGATCCTTGATATAATTATTTTTTAAAACTTTAGATGAACTATATCAACAAAAGGTTACAGTCTAATATATTTTAGCTTCCTCTTCACCTTTGAGTACACGCAAAGCACCAAAGGCTAAAGCTTTCATTTCCTGCTCACCCGGAAATACATGTACTGGGGCAATAAATTTCACACGTTCAATAATCAAATCAACAAATTGCTTACTTTTAGCTAACCCACCTGTAATTGAAAT
This sequence comes from Calditrichaceae bacterium, assembly GCA_037382875.1. Classification (GTDB taxonomy): domain Bacteria; phylum Calditrichota; class Calditrichia; order Calditrichales; family Calditrichaceae; genus JAFGKZ01. Next base: position 5,907 of record JARRPN010000193.1, read on the forward strand.
TGCCTGCACATCACCTTTTAACACAGTTGCACATACACCGATTTCTTTTGCTATCTGATAAGCCATTGCCTCATAAATAAGTGTAGCTTCATCGTCACCTTTATTTACACGATCTTCAACAACACGTAAATCATGGGTTCCCAGGTAAGCAACCATACCGCCATGTCCAAGGATTAATTTTTTCATATCCGAGCGGGTATATTCACCTGAAAATGCAGCGCTAATTAAATCGCCAACAGGTACCTGGCCACTTCGTTCCGGGCTGAATGGTCCATCACCATCAAGACCATTATTCACATCAATAACCCGGCCGCGTTTATGAGCACCAACCGTAATACCTCCACCCAAGTGCGCCACGATAAGATTTATTTCAGAATATTTCTTGCCCAATTTTAATGCTGTTTCCCGACCAATCGCTTTTTGATTTAATGCATGGTACAAACTACGCCTAGTAATTAGAGGCATTCCGGATATCCTGGCCAAGGGCTCAAACTCATCTACAACAACAGGATCAACAATATAGGCATGGCAGCCGAGTGCTTTACTGATAGCATAGGCAATTAATCCACCACAATTAGATGGATGATCTCCCAAATGGCCATGTTTTAAATCAGCTATCATTTGCTCATTTACAATATAAGTACCACCTTCAATTGGTCTAAGTAAACCACCACGCCCCACAACCGCACCAATGGAATTCATATCGATATTATTTTCCCGAAGTACCTTTACAATTATTTCCATCCGGAAAAGATCCTGATCAGATGATTTATTGAAGCGTGATAAATCTTCCTTATTATGGGTTATAATTTTATGGAATTCTTCCTTTTCATCAACAAAATAGGAAACTTTCGTGGTCGTTGATCCCGGGTTGACTACAAGGATAGCGTATGATTTTTCTGACATGTTAACTTCCTTTAGCTAATAGTTAGCGCAGCTGCGATGGATAAAAATTTTGATTGATCGGAATCTGCTCTTGAGGTTAATACAATCGGCGCTTTAGCTCCCAATACAATTCCAGCCACCTGTGCATTACCTAAAATGGTCAGCAGCTTATAGAATATATTACCCGATTCAATGTTAGGCACAACACAGATATCTGCATCTCCACCAACAGGTGATACTAAATTTTTAACCGTATTAGCATGTTCAGATAAAGCATTATCCACCGCCAAAGGGCCATCAATGATTGCATTTTTTATCTGACCGCGTTCTGCCATTTTAGCAATAATTGCTGCATCAGCCGAAGATGGCATACCGTTCGCATTCACTTTCTCGACAGCAGAAAGCAGGGCAACCTTTGGATTAGTATAACCTAAGGACAGTGCGGCATTGATAGAATTATTGCTAATAGCAACCTTTTCATCCAAGTTGGGGGCTATATTCATAGCCGCGTCACTCATCATCAATAATTTATGGTAATTGGGAGTTTCAAAAATCGCCAGATGGGAAAGTACGGATGATGATCTCAAGCCAGTTTCTTTATCCAAAATACCCTTTAAGAATAACTTAGTGCTGCATAATCCTTTCATCAGTACCTGCGCTTCTCCCCGACTTACCATTTGTACAGCTTCGGCGATGCAAGATCTCTCGTCTTCATTATTGACAATTTCATAATTGGTAAGATCGAGGTTTTGCTCAAGGGCTATTTTATCAAGCATCTTTCTTGAACCAATAAGTATGGCTTCAGCCAATCCTTTCGAACGTGCTTTTTCCAAAGACAAGAGCACATCGCTATCCTCAGCCATAGCGACAACAATTTTCTTTTTTTCCTGAGCATCTAGACGCTTTAATAATTCACTAAAATTCTTCAACATAGGAATTCCTTAATCAAATTTTCCTTCAGACATGGCAATCCCGCCTTTTTCCTGGTGCCGTTTTGATTCTAATAAAGCATTTTTGGCCGCATTTATTAGTCCGTTTAAAGTTGAACAATTTTCAGGATAGTTGGAGACACCAATTGTGACAGCTAACTTTAACTTCTGATCTGTAAACTCGGCATTTTCAAATAAACTATTAATCCTTTGAGTAACTTTA
>JARRPN010000194.1:0-4604 GCA_037382875.1 Calditrichaceae bacterium
GGCAATTTTCAATTGTTCATAGTCGGCATTAATATTATCTCCAATAGCATGTGGTGTTGTGAAATCCATTGGTGTGTCCTTCACTGATTCAATAATACCTGTCGGTATGAGCCCTTTATCCACAGGGGTAAAGGTATCTGCATTCAGCATCAGCTCATGTTCAAGTATATCACTTTTGCCTGCATCTTTAAAATTCCAGTAGGTATGATTGGTTAAATTACAAACGGTCGGCTTATCGGTGCTGGCCAGATAATCAATACGGAAGGTGTTATCTTTGGTCAAAGTGTAAGTAACTGTAACATCCAGATTCCCCGGAAAACCTTCTTCACCATCTTTACTAATATATTTTAAAATAAGTCCGGCGCTGTCCTTTCCGCTGAATGGTTCGGCTGTCCAGATAACTTTATCGAATCCCTTAATACCCCCATGCAAATTATTTTGGCCATCATTCTGAGCAAGAGTATATTCATTGCCGTCCAGGGTGAATTTAGCATTGCCAATCCGATTGCCATACCGGCCGATAGTGGCGCCAAAATATGGATTGTTTTTTACATACCCATCCAGATTATCATAACCCAGAACCACATCAGACAAGATTCCATTTTTATCGGGAATTTTAAATGATGTAATAATTCCGCCGTAAGTGCTGACTTTCATTTCAGCCTTGCCTGGATTTGAAATTGTGTATAGTGTAACCTCATTGCTGTCGATTTGACCGAATTTTTCTTGGGTTACTTTCATCTCTGGAGCCATGGATTGAACGCAACCAATAATTATAGAGCTTACGGTTAAAATTAATACTACATAGAATAAAGGTTTCATAATTCACTCCTTAAAATAAATATTAATGTACTAAACTATAAGTTTAAGTAAAAGATTAATAAGAAATGTAAAAAATTATAGCACATAGTTACAATATAAATTTTTCATTTAAGCAAATAAAAAGTTACAATTTTTAATATACAGATTAAAAAGATTGATTGTATAGATAATTCATTTGTAGATTAGATTTGAATAATAAACAAAATTCATCATGAAAAAAATCTTGTTTTTAGTAGTTCTAATTTTTTTATTTGTTCATTGTAATTTTGCTCAAACAAATATGATGCAGATTTCATTGTCGGATACATTAATAGATTTTGGATCTGTATCCTGTGGAACTGTCCATACACAAACAATCTATGTTATGAGTGATAGTCCGCAATCGATGGCTATTCTCAGCGCAGAATTTGAAGAGAATGTATTTGGTGTTATTATAACCAATTGGGAAATTCCGGCAGAGGGCTCGGTACAGGTGGATATCACATTCAATTCAGATCAGAATTTGGATTATGTGGATTTTTTAAGAATTCAGGTTGAAGGATTAACCTATCCCCTGATTGTCAGGGTGGAGGCACAGGGAGATTATTCCGGCTCTTATTATGATGCCACGCAAAATTTATCCGGTGAGACATTAAAGTCGGCATTAAATGAAATTATTGATGGGCATACCTCACTCGGTTATTCTATTGCGCGTGATAATATGTATGGCACCATTGATAATGTGGATGGTTATGTTGAATGTGTTTATACTGGAAGAACAGCGCAATTTAACACCAGGGCCGGGGCCAATGATAACAGCTTTAATTGTGAACATACCTGGCCGCAGAGTTTCTTTTCGGAAAATGAGCCAATGCGATCGGATATTTTTCACTTGTATCCCACAGATGTGGATGCTAATAGTAGGCGAGGTAATCTGGATTTTGGTAATGTCGTCAGTGCAACCTGGTCAGAAGGCGGTTCACAACTTGGTACGGATAGTTACGGCCAGACCGTATTTGAACCGAGAAATGTGCATAAAGGCAATGTGGCAAGAAGTTATTTTTATTTCATCGTCCGCTATGAAGGTTTATATAATGAATTTGAAAATCCATCTAAAATGGAAGAATTGTTTCGTGCTTGGCATGTTAGTGATCCGGTTGATGCTGCTGAACAGACTCGTAACGAATCTATTTATGCTCTGCAAAATAATCGTAATCCCTTTATTGATCATCCAGAATTAATAGATCGTATCAACAATTTTACTGGTACAGCAACGACTTCGAGTCAGCCGGAAATTGCAGTAGGGTGTGATTCTTATGATGTGACATCAGTCGTGATTAATGAGGAAGTGGATTTTGTACTTGCCATCATTAACAGCGGAAATGCCTCCTTGTCGGTGGGTTCAATTACTAGCGGCAATTCTGAGTTCAGTGTTTCGGAATCTTCGGCTAATATTGGGGCTAAAGATTATGAGTATATCCATATTCATTACACCGCTCCTGCGTCCGAAACCAGTGATTCTACCAGAATTTCAATTATTAGCAATGATGCGGATGAAAGCTCGATTGAGGTTTTGGTCAGGGTGCAGGTGCACGAACCATCAGCCATTACCAATTCCGGTGGTTTGCCTGTGACCACCGAATTGTATCAGAATTATCCGAATCCCTTCAATCCAACAACAACAATCCAATACAATGTAGGGATGCTTCATGAATCGCCCTTACAACATGTGGAATTATCTATTTACAATACACAAGGCCAAAAAATTGTAACGCTGATATCGGAAGATCAACCATCCGGAAAATACACGGTTACGTGGAATGCGGAAGAAATGGCATCTGGTATTTATTATTACCAGCTGCAGGCAGGTTTGTACAAAACGGCACGACGAATGATTTTAATCAAATAAAATAAACAAATACCAAACGATCAAAATGGAAACGATTAAACTGTGAAAAATGTAATTAATAAACAATTCTGCCATTCTCTTGACAATAAAATTAAAATCCCGTAGTTTTTCACACCTTCCCATGTGTTCTCAATAATTAAGTAATAGATTGATTAAAAGGAAATCAATTTAAATTAAAGGAGGCATCATGCTTAAACAATTTACAATGGTCATTTTTATGGTGATTATTACTGGTTCATTGGCCTTTGGTTCCGGGTTTTCTATTTATGAACATGGTTCCAAAGCAGCTTCGATGGGCGGCGCGTTTATAGCCCAGGCCAATGACGCATCGGCAGTCTATTTTAATCCTGCGGGAATAACGGGGTTAAATGGAATCAATGTGCAGCTCGGCTTAACGATTATTCAGCCTCAGGCTTATTTTGTGGGCCCAACGGATATTGATCCTAACTTATACTCACCGGCAAAGGATGAAACCTTTTATATTCCTAATTTTTATGCCACCTATAAAATAACTGACAAATTATCTGCCGGTTTGGGTTTCTTTGTACCATTTGGTTTGGGAAGTGACTGGGGACAGGATTGGGTAGGTCGTGTACTGGCAACTAATTCAGATGTACAGGTGATGGAGTTAAATCCGGTCATTGCCTATAAAGTATTAGATAATTTATCACTTGCCGTGGGTTTTGAATATGGAATAGCCAGTGTAACCCTGGAGAAAAGCGCTTACCTGGGTTATGCTCTTGATAGTTATGCTGAATTTAAAATGGAAGGTGAAACAACCGGGATGGGTTTTAATGTTGGACTTCAGTATAAACCAATAAATAAACTTACGCTTGGCTTAATGTATCGTCATGAAATGACCCTTGATTTTGAAGATGGTGATGCTACATTTGACAGACCGACGATTAATCCGGCTGTTGATGCTTATGTGGAAGACTTACTTCCGGATACTAAAGGCGATGCAACTATTGTTTTACCTGCCAGGATAGGATTGGGTATTGCTTATGATTTTACAGACCAAATAACTGCGGAATTTGATTATTATCGTATTAACTGGACTTCATATGATGAACTGACAATTAAAACGGATGAACCGATTAATGGTGAATATGAGCAGACAGTTAAAAAGGGTTATGAAGATAAGGCCAGTTTAAGAGTGGGATTGGAATATCGTTTGAATGATCAGGTAGCATTTCGTGCCGGTTATTTACGCGATCCGCATGTAGTACCGGATAAGTATGTTGAACCGGATCTTCCCGAAGGTGACCGCAATCTTTACAGTATAGGCGCTGGTTATAAAGTGGCTGGTATCTCCATTGATGCCTACTATATTTATTTGACTCAGGATGATCGTGTGATTAAGAATTCCGAAGTCGAAGATATGACATTTAATGGAAAATATAAGAGTCATGGCCATCTGTATGGCTTGTCTCTGGGATATTCATTCTAATTAACCAACGCGAAGGAGATAACAATAATGAAATCATTTAAAATTATATCCATTTTATTGCTTCCACTGTTTCTATTATTTGTTTCCTGTTCGTTGGAAGAACCGGATCTTACAAAAACACCGACTAAAACAGGTACTCAGGATTTTTCAAAATATGTAGCTATCGGAAACAGCCTTACTGCCGGATATCAATCCGGTTCACTGGTGGAAGAACATCAGCAGTACAGTTACCCAAATTTAATTGCTCAACAATTAGATATTGATGATTTTCAACAACCCACCATTTCTTGGCCGGGACTGCCAAACATAATGACGCTTGAATCGGTAACGGGTGTTCTTGGTACTGCATCCGGTACCGGTGCACCGACCAATCTGACTTTAGCAAGACCGTATGATAATATGGGTATTCCGGGTATTGTTTTAGCTGATGTTAATAATGCTACG
>JARRPN010000195.1:0-5003 GCA_037382875.1 Calditrichaceae bacterium
GGTCATCCAATACTATATACTAACACGATCAATAATACCAAACAGATTCTTGATATAGCAGACCAGGCCGATGAAAATGATTTAGTTATTGTACTTATAACCGGTGGTGGTTCCGCACTATTTGAGTTATTGCCACAAGGCATTGGTTTGGAAGATTTAGCAAAAGTAAATCAATTACTTCTTTCCAGCGGTGCGGCTATCGATGAAATCAATACGATCAGGAAACATTTGTCTCTTATTAAAGGTGGACAGTTAGCCAAACGCATTGCACCGGCAAGGACTATTTCACTCATTCTTTCTGATGTCATTGGCGATCCACTGCAAAGCATAGCTTCTGGGCCTACGGCTCCGGATTCGACAACGTTCATACAGGCTATTGAGATAATTTCCAAATATGGGTTAAAAAACAAAGTTCCCGAAAAAATAATGAAATATCTTCGAAAAGGATTAAGCAGCGAAATTCCTGAAACGCCGGATGATCATGATGCAGTTTTTAAATCGGTTACTAACTATATAATCGGTAATAATGCTCTTGCGCTAAATAATCTGAAACAGGAAGCTGAAAATAATGGATATAAAACAATCCGTTTAACAGATCGTGTGCAGGGTGAAGCAAAAGAGATAGCAAAGTTATTAGCTGGAATGATTAAAAGCGGAATGCAATCCGGATTTCCGGTTGCATCGCCCGGATGCATTTTGCTTGGCGGAGAACCCACCGTTACGTTAAGTGGTGATGGCAAAGGCGGACGCAATCAGGAAATTACTCTGGCTGTGTTGCAGGAAATGAAAGACTGTCAATCCGAATTTTATTTTTGCAGCCTTGGTACGGATGGTACAGATGGGCCGACTGATGCAGCTGGTGCCTGGATAGATGAAAATACAATCAGTAAAGTAGCTAGAAAAGATATGAGTATTGCTGATTATTTGAAAAGAAACGATTCATACCATTTCTTTAAAGAAATAGACCAGCTGATCATTACAGGACCTACACGCACCAATGTAATGGATATAATCTTTTGCTTATTTTAAGATTGGATTAATCGATGGAAGAAAATTTTAGATCAAAGTTAAGGCGCATTCACCGGGTAAATCGCATACTATGGAATGCTATTTTAGCAGATATTGTGATTCTTTCCATTATTGCGGTTATTCTTTGGTATTTTAAAATACTGACCGAGCCGGTTTTATACAATTTAAAAACATTTAATGATATCTCAATGATTGTGGTAATTTTATTGCTATTCACTATCATGTATTTAAAACGAACTTATTTAGTGCCATCTAAAATTGTCGATCGGGCTAAACGAAAAGAACTGCATATAGAAGCTACTGATGTAGTGGATTTTATCCAGGAATTTGGCAAAGAAGGAAATATGATTGCCAAATCATTGATTATTATGCGCCGCTATTTTATGGTAATCTGGTCTGTCGCTAATTTAATTGTACTGATTGGTTTTATTTATTTTATAGTAAGTTTGAGTTTAAGAAATTTTATTATATATGGTATTGTGGGACTTTACTCGCTATTAATTAATTTTCCACGATTTTCCATTGTTGAAAATTGCTATTATATAATAAATAATGAATAAATTAAAAATGTAATGGATTCTAAAAATGAATGTTGAAATTAATGACGTTGTAATCCGGGAAGTGAAAAGATATACTGATCATCGTGGCTGGTTGATCGAATTATTCCGTCAGGACGAACTGGATAAGGAAGTATATCCTGTAATGAGTTATATATCGGAAACCAAACCTGGCGTTGCTCGGGGGGCACATGAACATGTAGATCAGACAGATTATTTTGGTTTTATCGGTCCATCGGATTTCGATTTATATCTTTGGGATAATCGTGAAGATTCACCAACCTATATGAATAAAGTTATTGTTAAATTGGGTGCATCAAAACCGGCCGTGGCGATTGTTCCGCCCGGTGTGGTGCATGCTTATCGCAATGTGGGTGATGTTCCGGGTATTGTGTTTAATGCGCCGAACCGGTTGTTTGCTGGTGAGGGAAAAAAAGAGCCGGTAGATGAAATTCGGCATGAAGATGAATTGGATTCCAAATTCAAACTGGATGATTAGCTAGGAATCAAATATATATGAATATCGAAGAATTATTCTCGGATAAAGCGCATACGGAAAAAGATGTAAAAAAGATAGACTCAAATATAGCAGCTTTAAACTCATTTTTAGCTGATCCATTAATTCATGGCCTTGATGATCAATTTAAAATAATCAGAGATACGCCTGTTGGTTGTATTAACAGGATGATTGAAGGCATGGTTAATCTCGCTCTGATAGGGACACTGGACTATGCCAAAGGAAAGGGAAGTTGGAAATTAATACCGGATATCTGTATCGCTGCTAAGGGATCTCTTAAAACAATTAACTTGTTCTTTAATAAAGATATTCGTGATTTATCTACGATTGCTATTGATTCTAATGATCCGACAGCAATTTCACTGCTGAAAATTATCATGCAGGAAAAATATGAAATCGCGCCTGAATTTCAATCTTTGGATGGGAATTTAGAAAATCAACTAAAAAAAGCGGATGCCGTGCTTTTATCAGGAAATGAAGCTTTTGATGTTCAGCAATCGAATCCCATGTTTATAGATTTGAGTGATGAATGGTATGATTTAACCGGATTGCCATTTGTCTATGCTCTCTGGAGCGCGCACGAGATGGTATTAGATAAATCCCTGATACAAAAGATAAAATTAACAGTAGACAAAAATATTGAGAATATGGATCAGACGATTGTATCTGCATATCCGCAGGACAACAAAATGAATGCTGCCTATTCCGATTTTGTTAGTCAAAAAGTTATATATCAGTTGGGTTCGGAAGAGAAGGAAGCCATTGATGAATTTTTTCGGTATGCTTTTTTCTTTGGACAAATAGAGCATATTCCGGATTTACATTTTGTTTGAAACAAGTTAAACAATATTTCAGGAGTCAAAATGATTGAAAATTTTATTGATCGAATTATGGGTGATCCACTATTACTCACAATTGCAGGTGTGGTTGTTGTAATTGCAATTATTTTTATGATTAAAAAACTGGTAAAACTTGGTTTTAGTTTGATTGTTTTGGCTGCCATTATTCTGGGCATTATTTATTTCACGAGCGATGACCCTAAAGGAACGATTGAGAAAACGATCGATAAAGGACAGGAAATCTATGATGAGGCCAAGGATAAGGCTAAAGAAATATCGGATGATGTTCAGGATGCAAAAAAGGAACTGGATGATAAGTTACCGGAAAAATAACGTAAATACTTTTAACCCTGATATTTTAAGTGGCTAATGCAGCCTTCTCTGCAATCGCTGGCTCCAAACCCCGCAACAATTATTTCACCATCAGCAGATTGATTTAGCTTGCATTCGTCTAGGTCAGATTTAATGATATCCTGAATCTCGCACTCATTCTGAATTAGTAAATAATCGATATGCCAGTGTAGTTTCTTATCTTTTTTCTGATGACGCTGAATACGACTATCAATATTTTTTCTAGCTGATCCTGTATAAATATACCTGCCCTCTGGAAAAATATACTTTCCTATTTTTCCGACCTGCAATTTAATTTCTGTATTTAGGGTAAAAATGATCTGATAAGAGATTTTTTCAGAAGACATTGAAAATCAAGGATGTGTCAATTGTTCGATTATTTCGCGATGTCTTGGATAGGCCTTTATCAAATCCTTACGATTACCCAATTCAAAGTCAGCAAAATCGAATCCCGGAGCAACAGTACAGCCTACCAGCGAAAATGACGTTGGGTCATTTACTCTGGCTGCAAACCAGTGACCGGCTTTTATGTAAGTCTGAAATAGCTCCCCGTTTTCCAGATCATCACCTATTTTTGTCTTAAATAACATGCCATCCGGATCAATTCGATACAGTGTAATCGAACTGCCAAAATAGAAATGCCAGATTTCATCTGATTTGATTCGATGAAAAGCTGAGATATCTTTTCCTGTTAAAAGAAAATAAATGGATGTGTAAACTGACCGGTCTCCATCGTATCGATTAGCCAGACACTCTTTAGAGATCATTTCATTTGACCGATAGGTTTCCCTGTAGTATCCACCCTCAGGATGTTTCTGCAGATTCAATTTTTGAATCCAATATCCGGGTTCTTTTTTTAAATTATTACTGTTGTTCATCGCTTCAATTTTACTCAATTCTGTAAAAATGAAATAAGGGACACCAAAAATACAAATTTTTATTTTTAATACAAAGAAAAAATCAAAAGGGGACAAATTTATGATCTTTTACAGAACTGATCCATCCCAGAATGAAATTTGTGTCGTATTGGTATTAATTGTTAGTGCTGCTGTATAATCCGGATAGGGATCAAAGGCATATAACTTCCACTTGTTTGCTGCTTCTGGATCGTGTTGGGTTGACTTCAACTGGACAGATTCATCGGGTTTTAATGATACTTCAAACTTGGAAAGTGGGATGCCCAGTCCTACGCCCCTGGCTTTTATATAAGATTCTTTACGAGTCCAGCAATTAAAGAAGCCTTGTCTCTGCAAATTGGCCGGTAATGCATTTAATTCTGTAAATTCATTTTCAGACTCATGTGAATGTGATAAATTGAAATGTATAGGATTGTTCTCCAGATATGGCTTACCGAATTCATTGTATACAAAAACTAATTTTTCATCCTTTATTCTCAAATAGTTATTAATTATTTTTCGCATTTGTCCACGTGCCGCAATATAATGATTCCGCTGTTTATCAAAATGCACCCGTTCTGCTCTATCCATCTCATCATCCGACAAAAATGTTCTCAGTTGATGCAATTGATCCGATTCTAATTCAAGAGGCAATAGCCATACATGTGTTTCATTTTGATATATATTGATATTTGTATCAGGTTTTTTCCACTTAACCATTTTTATAAAATTCGTTTTGTTAATCTTCTTCTTCATTCTAATTTAGACCTATGTCATCCTGAGTTAAACGAAGGATCTCATGAATTCAATTTAA
>JARRPN010000196.1:0-4583 GCA_037382875.1 Calditrichaceae bacterium
GGATCCATACAAAGACCATTAATATTTTTAAATACTACATTCAATATTTAAATCCCGCTTATATGCGGGATTTTTTTCTTCATTTTTTCTTCATATAGATCATCTATAATCCAGTCAACAAAATTGATATAAACAAAGTGTTATAACTAATCATGAAAAATAAAAAATATATAATAAGTTGAATTCATAAACATAGATGGGAGTATTGACATGACAAAATTAGTAGTTGGTATAATTTTTATATTTAGTGGATTGCTTCTGGCACAAGATAATCAGGATCTATATCCATCATTTTATCTTAAACAGTATGAAAAAATTACCAGTGCTTTCATTGAACCATCTGAATGGAGGACACATATGAGTCTCGATAGAAAAATCGCAGAAAGTGAGAAACATGATATTATTGATCAAAAGATAGAATATTTTCTTACTGATGAGAACTTTTTAAAAATCTCTGTAAAACAATTGATACGAAATATCGTTCTAGATGAAGAATACTTCTATTATTCTCCGGATGGAAAGCTCATTATGGCGGAGACTATAAGTAAACATAATATTAAGTATATCTATCTTTATGATGATGACAATCCAATCTATTATGCAAAAGTAAAAAAAGTCAATGGGGCGTTTAAATATGATGAACTTGATTTTAAAGAGCTTGCCAAAGGTGAGGAATATGATGCTAAAGCATTATTAAATGAATCGATTAATTTTTATAATGCAACGCAAGATTATTTGGATACTTTGCCACACTAGAAGCTGAAATGCATTTTACAGTATTCAAAATTTTGTATTTTGATAAAGAAAGTGTAAAATTGAAGAGTATTAATATTTATTTTATAAGGATTTTTTATGCGTATCCTGATAGTGGAAGATGAGGAACCACTCGCGCTGCGGATTCAGAAAATTCTGCAGAATGAAAAGTACACGGCTGAAGTTGCCTTTGATGGAAATGAAGGTCTTGAACAGGCCCTTATAGAAGAGTATGATTTGCTTATTCTTGATGTCATGCTGCCCGGTATGGATGGATTCCAGATTCTAAAGGAGCTGAGAAATGAGGGCAACTCTGTACCTGTGTTATTCTTGACGGCAAAAACGCGAATGGAAGATAAGGTAGCCGGCCTGGATCTTGGTGCTGATGATTATTTAACCAAGCCTTTTGCCGTACCGGAATTGCTGGCCAGGGTACGTTCCCTTTTACGCAGACAAAGTGATGCAAAAACATCCGTGATATCGGTTGCCGATATCCAAATAGATACAGCGACGCATGGTGTCCGAAAAAAAGGGAAAGATGTCAATTTAACCGCAAAAGAATATTCCATTCTGGAATTTTTATTATACAATCAAAATCATGTGGTCTCTCGAATGTCTATTGCAGAACACGTATGGGGTGATAACCTGGATATGTTTACCATGACCAATTTTGTTGATGTCCATATTAAAAATCTTCGGAAGAAAATTGGTGATGAAAAAAATCTGATCAAAACAGTACGGGGCGTAGGATATATGCTCAAGGAAAATGAATGAAAATCAGAACTCGTCTATCGCTTTGGTATTTCATTGTATCCCTCGTAATTCTGTCGGTACTTAGCATTGGGATTTATTGGGGTATGCTCCGGGTACTCTATCGAACTGTTGACGAGGATTTGGAAATTTTTACCGATATGATTGAAGGCAGCTATAATCCTATGTTAGGCGAGTTCGAAGAAATTTTGTGGAAACTGGAATCAGCAAAGCGATTCCAGGAAGTATACCTGATGGTTTACGATAACAATGGCCGAATCATATTTGCCTCTCCAATGACTCAATTTGTTGATTTTAAAATGCCTTTACCTAAAGATGATGTGGCACTGGGTTTTACCCGGACAACAAAAATGACAAGATCAATTTCAGTGTTAAAACCGGATGAGAATGGCAATGTCACATTTAGAGGTATCTCTCGTCGAATGTTTTATAACAATCGCCCTATAGGATGGATTAATGCAGGATTACCAATTACTGATATTGAAAATGCGTTGGGAAAATTATTTGATGTGATTCTCATTGTGAATATTCTTGCTGTTTTACTGGTTGGTATTGGCGGATTTATAATCATTGGCAGATTTCTTATTCCCATCAAAACGATCACCAATAAAACAAAAATAATTAGTCATAGTAATCTTAATGAGCGTATTGAGATTCATAATGAGCAGGATGAGATGGGTCAGCTCACTGTAACCCTCAATAATTTACTGGAACGTCTTTATAATGCGTTTGAAACTCAGCGACGATTTATGGCTGATGCTGCTCATGAACTTAAAACACCACTTTCGGTGCTTCGTGCTCACTGGGAAGATGAAATTGACAATCCTGAGTTAAATAATGATTTTAAGGAACGCCTTGTCCACGATATAGAAACGATTGGTCGTTTAAACCAGATGATAAATAAATTTCTCTTTCTGGCACAAACGGAAGACGTTGTTGATAAGATGGATTTGAGTAAGATTCAACTTGATGAATTCCTGAATGATATTGTGAGTGATGCCAAAATTCTTGCCGATTTAAAAGAACAAAGTATTGATATTGTTGAATTGACTCCATTAGTTATCGAAGGTGATCGGAATCAGTTATACCAAATGTTTTTCAACCTGATCGATAACGCAATTAAATATTCCCCACAAAAGGGTAAAATTTGGATATCCCTAAGACAAGCTGAACAAAATGCACAGATACAAATTCGCGATACCGGCGTCGGTATTGAAGAAAAAGAACTATCCAATATTTTTAATCGTTTCTATCGGGTCGAAAAAGATCGATCCCGCAAAACTGGAGGAAGTGGTTTGGGATTAGCAATATGTAAAATGATTGCAGAATCTCATCACGGTAAAATTGTTGTTACTAGTGAGGTTTCCAAAGGCTCTACATTTACCATTTTAATTCCACTTTTTCAGTCTGCAGACAAGTCTTAATTAATTTTATTGCATAATTAATCTACGGTTATCCCTAATATTTAAATTAATTATCTGCTTCAAATCGAATTTCTTCATTTAGAATTCATCTTCATCCTTTATGATGTCTCTGACGCATGAATTAAAGGATGAATTCTTATGATATACGGAATACATACACGAATGAAGATAAAGGATAAACGGTCTCGATTTATCATCCTTAAAACTTATAATTATTTAAAACTGAATTAAAAATACTAATTCCTGATAAAGGGAGGATAGGTATAAATAATGAGTACTGTTGTAAATTATGGTGATATGTCTCAGGTCAAAATTCGCAAACTGTTAGATAAATTTAATTCTGCTAAAGAGGGTCTTACAGACGAGAAAGCCGAGACATACATAAAGGATAATGGATATAATGAAATTACGGAAAAGAAAAAGAATCCAATATTAAAATTCCTTGGGTATTTTTGGGGTCCGATTCCAATCATGATCGAAATTGCAGCCATTTTATCCATATTAGTTAATCATTACACAGATTTTGGAATTATAATGACTCTTCTGTTAATGAATACTCTGATAGGTTTCTGGCATGATAGTAAAGCAGATAATGCAATCGAATCACTTAAGAAGCGGTTGGCTCCAAAAGCAAGGGTCAAAAGGAATAATAAATGGAAAATCATTCCATCACGTGAATTGGTTCCAGGAGATATTGTACGATTAAGGCTTGGTGATATTATTCCGGCTGATGTCCAACTAATTGATGGAGACTATCTGGAGTGTGATGAGTCGGCACTGACCGGAGAATCTCTTCCGGTAGAAAAACACATGCTTGATACTTCATATTCGGGATCTATAGTAACGAAAGGTGAAATGGAAGCTGTTGTAACAGCTACCGGATTAGATACATATTTTGGTAAAACAGCCAAGATGGTTGATGAAGGAGAAAAAAAGAGTCATTTTGAGCAGGCTGTTATTCGTATTGGAAATTATCTGATCATATTAGCCGGTATTCTTGTTGCAGTCATCTTACTTGTTGCTTTATTCCGGCATGATAATTTAATGGAAACCCTGCGTTTTGCTATGGTGCTGACTGTGGCCTCGATACCGGTAGCTCTACCGGCAATTCTTACAGTAACCATGGCTATTGGCGCATTAAATCTTGCCAGAAAAAAAGTCATTGTCAGTCGATTAGCCGCGATAGAAGAGTTAGCCGGTATGGATATTCTATGTTCTGATAAAACCGGCACTTTAACCCAAAACAAGCTAACGGTTGGTGAAACAATAAATACTGAAAATTTTACGAATAAAGATGTATTAATGTATGCATCACTGGCATCCAAAGCGGAAGATAACGATGCAATTGATAATGCAATTTTAACCAAGGCTGATGCAGATAAAGAAATCCGTAATCAAATAGCTGGTTTTAATGTTACAAGCTTTACTCCATTTGATCCGGTTAATAAACGAACTGAATCAAAAGTTGAGGATAAGCATTCCAATAAATCATATGTTATAAGCAAGGGAGCGCCGCAAGTAATATTAGATCTGGTAAGTGATGAAGATAAAAAATCGTACCTGGAAAAAGTTGATGATTATGCATCAATGGGTTACAGAATGATAGCTGTTGGATTAAAGAAAAATGAACAGTGG
>JARRPN010000197.1:0-4575 GCA_037382875.1 Calditrichaceae bacterium
GGAGTCTGTAAGCGTAAATGGCTTAGCTATTGAAGAAAAAGTGGTTGAGGTTTCTGTGCCTGTTCCGGATGATTATGCTCTGTTCAATAATTATCCAAATCCATTTAATCCGACAACAAATATAAAATTTCAGTTACCAGAATCTCAGCAAATTCGACTGGCGATATATGATGTAAATGGTAGTTTAGTAAAAACATTAAGTAATAATAGAGTGTATCCTGGCGGTGAACATATTGTAAGTTGGGATGCTACTGATAACGCTGGTAATCGTGTGGCTACTGGTATATATTTATATCAGTTCCAGGCAGGTAGTTTCGTTAAAACAGGGAAGATGATTCTGGTCAAATAAGGGATGTATTTTTTTATAAATAGCAGGATGCATTAAATTTCGATTACAGCCTGAACGTGTAATAACCTTAATTTTCAGCAAATCAGGTCGACATTGAATAATTAAATAAGTTATTAATAAATACCAGTCAAAAGACTGGTATTATTTTTTAGGTTTAATAAAAGAAAAAAATTGTATAAGTATAAATGAAATCATTTTTTAATCTCATTCTACTCGGTTTACTAATTATCCCGATAGTTATTTATGCTAGTGATTATAAAATTACAGTACTAGAAAATAATGCCAGTAAAATACGGTTTAATATCACCTTTGATAAACCTCAGATTGTTGACGAAGCCGGGATGAAAATTGCCAGATATAATAATTCTCAGCAAGTCGTTACAAATGATAATTTGCTCATCCCCAAAATCGTTAAATTTTTTAATCTCCCATTTGAAGGAGATATTAATCCCAGGATAATTTCAGCTAAATGGAAAAATGAAATTGTCAAAAATTACTATACTGTAAAGACTGAAAAATTAAAAACCTTACCTATCAATTCAATTATAACAGCACAATATCTTGGTAAACGTGGATCCATGCCGATTCACGTACTGAATCTGTATCCTGTTAAATATGATAAAGCTACCGCCACAATGAGCTGGATTAATTCCATGGAAGTTGAAGTAGCTGTACCAAAATCTTCTCAGAATATTTCAAAACTGTCCAAAGTATCAGGCAAAAGTGACTTGAATGAATCATTATTTATAAATAATAAAAATGAAATCTATAAAACAGAAGAAATCAGTGGTTTAACCAAGAGTAGTAAACTTATTCCTGATTTTAATCCGATATTAGATAAAGATAATGTGTATAAACTCAGGATAAAAGAAACCGGATTATACAAAATCACTTTTAATGATCTTCTTGATGCTGATTACCCTGTGAACAGTGTAAATCCTTTACGTTTAAGTCTTTTTTATAGGGGAACTGAAGTACCCATTTATTTCAAAGGTGCTGCAGATGGAGATTTTGATGAAGGAGACTACTTCGAATTCTGGGGTAAGAAAAATGAAAAAACATTCTTAAACCAGTTTCCTGATCAATATAGTGATCCATTTTCCGATGAAAGCATATACTGGCTTGTGGAAAATACAACCAATGGCCGAAGATTAGTTGAAGAAAACGGTGCATTGATTCAATCAGGCTCAAATCCCATTTTTGAACCCTATTCCTTCACAGAAACGCTTCATTTTGAATCTGATAAGCGTGCTGAGAAATTTGGTAAAAATGGATCTTACGTTGATAATCCAACTTATTATTTAGATCAATGGTATTTTGATGGTGGTATAAGTGCTCCTGGTAGCAGATCCTATGATTTTAATGTACCTGATCCATACGAATCAGGTAGCAATGTAATTATAACAGCTGCATTCAGAGGTAAATCCTATTATGAATATAAAGTAAATGAACTGGATGGTCATAGTGTTGAGTTGAAATTGAGAGGAAAAGACGGTACCGCTAGGCTGATTGGGACCGTTGATCCACAGGACAAATGGCGCGATCAACATATGAAGATTATAACCAATGCTGATTCAACTATAAAATTGTCGCAATCGTTATTAAACAATGGGATCAATCATCTAGAAGTTGATCTGTTTCAGGAAGGTGTATCCGATATAGTTCTATTGAACTGGTTTGATATATCTTATTTAAGAAAATATACAGCATATAATAATGAATTAAAATTCAGTGTTGATGAAAGTTTCTTCAATAATCAATATATTAATTTGGGTGATCCCATCCGGTTCAATCTGAATGGATTTCATTCTAATGATATTGATATTTATAAAATTGGTATCAGTAAAATAACCAATGGTATAATCAAACAAATTATAGAGAATGGTGTAACAACGTATAGAATTACATTTCAGGATGAAATATTTGATCCGGATGTGGAATATGTTGCAGTCAACAATGATGCAAAATTAAAACCAGTATCTATCGATCCGTATGAGCCCTGGACAACTGATGGTCTGACTGCAAATTTACGGGATGTGAACAATGCTGCTGAATATTTAATCATAACAGATAATTTGCTTTATACGACTTGTGACCGTTTGAAAACTCTAAAAGAAGCCGATGGTTATCATACAGAAATTGTTACAGTTGATACTATCTACGATGTATTTAATTATGGCATTAAGTCACCGCTGGCCATAAAAGAATTTATAAAATATGCTGCAATGAACTGGGATAACACCTATCCTTTGCAGTATGTTGTTTTTGTAGGCGACGCATCCTATGATTATAAAGGCATTCGCGGCAGTAAAACCGATTTTGTACCTACGTTTATGTATCAAAGTGTTGATTTTGGTGCAACAGGTTCTGATTATTGGTATGCTTTATTGGATGATGATTATATACCTGATGTTTCGATATCACGTATTCCTGCAAGCAGCAACCAGGAATTAAACGATTACATCAATAAGATTGAGAATTATGCCGAGAACAATATTGGCCCCTGGAGAAATAGATCACTTTTTATCAGTGGACGAGATGATTCTGGAGCTGATCTCGAACTTCTCACAAACCAGCCAATATTTCGTACTCAGAGTCTTCGCCTGATTGATATGCAGCTTCCCGACCATATGTTTGCTTATCGTTTAAATACCATTAAGGATAAATCACTTGAGGATGATGAGGATGATCCTAATTTTGGAAGTACGACTGATTTGATTGAGTATTTTGATGATGGTGTATCTTATATAAATTTTTTAGGTCATGGTGGTGGTAGTATTTGGGCTGATGTGAATTTGTTAAACCTCAACGATGTGGAAAGACTTAATAACGGTTCGCGATTACCCTTTATTGCAAGTATGACCTGCTTTACCGGTGCCTATGAAAATCCAAGTATAGATGGTTTGGCGGAACGACTCATATTAAGTGAGGATAAAGGTGCTATCGCAATGTTGGCAAGTTCAGGTTTTGGCTGGAAATACAATGATATGGCCGTCGAATGGGGATTATTTGAATTTCTCTGGGATGGTTTGACATTTGGACAGGCAGTTGATCTTATGAAGATTTACTACTTAGCCAATCCGATTTACTATACAGAAAATGGAAATTTCTATACGCTTAGTTATTCTACCCTACAAAAAACGATGGTGTCACAGTATAATTTATTGGGAGATCCGGCTTTAAAACTTCAAAAACCACAGGAAAGTTTAAATTTAGGTGTCGATAACAGCAGTCCAATTCCAGGTGATTCATTAAAAATAACAATTTCAGGAGGTATGGCATCGGGTAATGGCCTGCTGGAAGTTGTCAACCGGAAAAACTTGCTTATATATTCAACCGGTTTTAATCATCAAAATTCTGGAGTAGATATTCAAATAATGCTGGCTGATACACTTGAATCTGACATGCTTACAATAAAAGCCTATGTTACGGATGGCACCGTAGATGCAGCTGGTAGTCTGGAAATTGGTTTAGGCAAATCAGTCATTAAAAATATTACATCAAATCCAATTGAGCCCAAGGTTGGGGATTCCATTTTATTTCAAGTTGAAATTGCCAGTCATTCAAATATTGAGTCTGTAAAACTCTATAATTTTAGAGATCTGGATAATCTGAGTACATATAATTTTAATATTACTACACGAAAAATTAGTGAAACGTTATTTGAATCCAATGTCGAATTGCCAGGGTTTACTAAAGCCGGTGTAAAACTATTTGATGTGTTGATGAGGGATTCTGCAGGTGTAGAGCAACTCTATCGCTGGCGGAAATTAACTATTTATGATGATCGGCCGGATATAAAAATAGTTGAAAATACCCTGGCTTATACCGGTACAAGTAAATTACAGATAAAATTTTCCATCGAAAATGATTCTAATGAAAATTTAAACGATATCGGCATTGCTGCTTTTACAGATAACGGTATAATAACTGATACGCCTTTTGCTGAATCGGTGATTACCTTGGAATCGAATGAAAATAAAACGATTACGATGAATTTTGATTCTACTACCTTTAAAGAAAATCGAGATTTTAAAATAGCGCTCGATCCATTAAATCATTTTACAGAAAGAAATGAAGATAACAATATTTTAGAAGAGCAATTAACAACTGACCATATTCTAATTCAACCGGCAGTTGGTACGACTATAAATGGGTCGGATAATGATACGATTACTTTTAATAATAAATGGAAATTTTTTGTTGCGAAAGATACAATATTACAA
>JARRPN010000198.1:0-6764 GCA_037382875.1 Calditrichaceae bacterium
GAGATGAAATCCATCGAATTGAAGGTGTTCTTTCAGGAACATTAAGTTATATATTCACCACCATGAGCTCGGCAAAACTATTTAGCGAAGTTGTAAAAGATGCCAAACTTAAAGGATATACTGAGCCGGATCCCCGCGAAGATTTGAATGGCATGGATGCAGCCAGAAAAATATTAATATTAGCCCGGGAAATTGGTGAATCTTTAGAACTGTCGGATGTGAGCGTGGAAAATCTTGTTCCGGAAGAAGCAAGGTCAGCAGAGACCCAAGATAAATTTTTCGAAATTCTGGCAGAATACGATCAGCAAATGAAGGAAAAAGTGATCGATGCAGAAAATCGTGGATTGCGTCTGAGATATGTCGCTACTCTGAAGGATAGCAAAGCGACAGTCGGCTTAAAAGAAGTAGCTGAAGATCATCCCTTTTACCAAATGAAAGGCAGCGATAACATCATTGCGGTTTATTCCAAATATTATGAAACCCCTTTGGTGATAAAAGGTCCGGGTGCTGGTGCAAATGTAACAGCTGCTGGGATTATGGCTGATTTGCTTAAAGCTGCCATACACTAAACATTTCATTTCATAAATCAGGATTACTTTTTGCAATTTTCTCAATTAAACAAAAAAGAGATACGTGCCTTTGCTCCGGCTTCCGTGGCCAATGTTGGCTGTGGATTTGATATCTTTGGATTTGCCTTACATGTCCCTGGTGATGAGGTATATATAAAAGCTAAAAATGATCCCGGTATAAAAATTACAAAAATAAGTGGTGACGATAATAGACTTCCAAAAGATGCCAGCTTAAATACAGCAGGTGCTTCACTGCAGGCTATGATGGATTTTTTATCGACTGATTTTGGCATTGAAATGGAAATTCATAAAAAAATGCCGATTGGCAGTGGACTCGGATCCAGTGCTGCCAGTTCTGTGGCCAGCGTGTTTGCTTTGAATGAAATGCTTAACGAACCGCTGGATAAACAGAAGTTACTGGAATTTGCTATTGCCGGTGAAAAGATTTCCAGTGGTGATAGTATTCATCTGGATAATATTACAGCCTGTTTATACGGTGGATTTATTCTGGTGCGAAGCAAAGATCCCATTGATATTGTGAAGATTCCAACACCAAAAGGTTTACATTGTGCTGTTCTCCATCCTCAAATTGAGATTAAGACGGAAGCATCACGAAGACTATTGAGAAAACAAATCACCCTTGAAAAAGCGGTTACGCAATGGGGCAATGTGGCAGGTACCGTGTCAGCTTTGTTTACATCGAATTTTGAGTTGTTAAAGCGTTCTTTGGATGATGTTGTTGTTGTGCCGGATCGTGCTGAATTAATACCGAAATATTACCAGATCTATGAAGCTGCAATGTCCATGGGAGCTATCGGATGCAGTATTTCCGGTTCCGGACCTTCAGTATTAAGCGATTTATACATTTCAGCTATTAATGATGAAGGACCGAAAGTAATAGGATAGAAATTTTCAAATGAAATATTACAGTACAAAAAATAATAATATATCAGCAGATTTTCGCACTGCCGTTATCAATGGAATTGCAGATGATGGCGGTCTGTTTATGCCTGAAAAGATACCCCAACTTCCCGCTGGAATGATGGAATCGTTGCATACACAGTCATTACAGGAAATTGGAATGCAGGTTATTTCCAAATTCGCTGGCGATATGGACCCATCAGCCCTTTTAAAAATTGTTGAACATGCCATCAATTTTGATGCACCGGTGAAAACATTATCCGAGTCGCTATCCATATTGGAATTATTTCATGGTCCCACACTGGCATTTAAAGATTACGGTGCCCGTTTTCTGGCAAACTCCCTAGCTTATTTTAATAAGGAAGAAGATAAGGAGCTAATTATTCTTGTAGCCACTTCCGGTGATACCGGCAGTGCAGTTGCTTCCAGTTTCTATGGAAAAGAGGGAATTAAAGTAGGCTTATTGTATCCCAGCGGGATGGTCAGCCAGATACAGGAAAAACAGTTAACAACAATGGGCAACAATATCAAATCATTTGAAATTGAAGGGACCTTTGATGATTGCCAGCGTCTGGTAAAAACGGCATTTCTAGATAAAGATATCAAAGCAAGATTTAATTTATCCTCAGCAAATTCAATTAATATTGCCCGATTACTACCGCAATCATTTTATTATTTTTATGCATATGGTCAGGTTAAGAAAACTCTTGGAGTACATGATGTGATTTTTACGGTACCCAGCGGCAATTTTGGAAATTTAACAGCTGGTCTCATTGCAGGGAAAATGGTATTGCCGGTAAAAAAATACATTGCTGCAGTCAATTCAAATACAGTTTTCACCGAATACCTTCAGGACGGCATTATTATATAATTGACCCTCATGGTGCGGTTGGTTGTTTTGTAAATGAAAAATATAAAAAGTTAAATCCGGATTCAGCGCATACCATTGCTCTTGAAACAGCACATCCTGCTAAATTTGCAGAATGTGTTGAACCGGCATTAAATATGAAAGTTGATATGCCTGCGCGATTGGCTGCCTGTCTGGAAAAAGAGAAGAACGCCCAAAAAATATCTTCTGACTTTGATACCTTTAAAGAATCACTCATTGCTACGATGAAATAACAAGAGTAGGGGTGAAGCATTCTTATCTCTCTTTTTTTCGCTAATAAAAATATGTACAAATTGCTTCGCCCCAACAAAAAAACACCCCTAAATTTTTATAAAATATCATGTATATTTATTTGCAGACAAGCCAATATTTCATTAAACTATAATCCCAAAAAATGCGCTTTTTTAAGTATAAAAAAATAAAACGGGAGGTTGTGTATTACTCAAAAATCTGCAAAATTAATTCTTGAGGATAATCTCGTTTTTGAAGGTACATCATTTGGTTTTCCGCAGTCAAGAGCGGGTGAGGTTGTTTTTAACACAGGGATGGTTGGTTACCCCGAAGCTTTGACTGATCCATCATATAAAGGTCAAATTTTAACTTTCACATTTCCCCTAATCGGAAATTATGGTATCCCCTCCGGAAAGCAAGCGGCTGATTGGAATCGCTATTTTGAATCCATGTCCGGTATGGTGAGTGGTTTGATTGTATCCGATTACTCGGATGATCATCACCATTGGAATGCCGATACCAGTTTGGCCAACTGGCTCTATAATCAGAAAATACCTGCGATTACCGGGATTGATACACGGGCATTGACCCGGCATATTCGGGAAAGTGGTGTGATGCTTGGGAAAATCGTAATTGATGATAAAGATGTGGAATTGTATGATCCCAATATTGAAAATTTGGTTGAACAGGTAAGTATTTCAGAGCCTACAATTATAGGTGAAGGTAAAAAACGGATTTTATTAATTGACTGTGGTTGTAAACATAGTATAATTAAAGAGCTATCTAAACGTGATGTGGAAATCCTGCGTGTACCCTGGAATTATCCGATCCGGGATGAAAAGTTTGATGGTCTGTTAATTTCCAGCGGTCCCGGTGATCCTAAAATGTGTAAGGAAACCACTGCTGAAGTTCAGTGGGCAATTGAACAGGATAAACCGACTTTGGGTATATGTCTCGGCCATCAACTAATGGCATTGGCTGTAGGAGGTGATACGTATAAAATGAGTTATGGGCATCGCAGTCAAAATCAACCGGTCATCTCAAACTCCGGCCAAAAGAGTTATATCACGTCACAGAATCATGGTTTTGCCGTTGACGTAAAATCTTTACCCAAGGGCTGGAGTGCTCTGTTCAAAAATTTAAATGATGATACATGTGAAGGACTGATTCATATATCGGGTAAATTTATGAGCAGCCAGTTCCATCCGGAAGCTTCGCCCGGACCTGTCGATACCTCTTTCTTGTTTGATCAGTTTATGGAAATTGTAAAATAATTTGAAATAGAAATAAATATTAATGGCAAAAATAGCATATAAAAAAGTACTTATTTTAGGTAGCGCAGCCCTAAAAATTGGTGAAGCCGGCGAATTTGATTATTCCGGCAGTCAGGCTATCAAAGCGTTAAAAGAGGAAAATATCCAGACCATCCTGGTCAATCCGAATATTGCAACGATTCAAACTTCGCGTCACCTGGCAGATAAAGTGTATTTCATTCCGGTAACTGTGGATTATGTTGAACAAATCATCAAAAAGGAAAAGCCGCAGGGAATTCTGCTCAGTTTTGGAGGACAAACCGCGCTTAATACCGGTTTGGAATTATTCCATAAGGGCATTCTAAAAAAATTTAAGGTCGATATTCTCGGTACACCTGCGGAAACCATTATTGATACTGAAGACCGGGAAAAATTTATTCAAAAACTCAATGCTATTGATGTTAAGACCGCCCGAAGCGATGTGGCAACTTCTACAAAAGATGCATTGGAAGTGGCTACTAAAATTGGCTATCCGGTGATGGTACGTGTGGCATATGCGCTTGGTGGTTTGGGATCGGGTATATGCCAGAATGAAGAAGAGTTAAAAGATAAATCTGATAAAGCTTTCGCCTATGCGCCACAAATTTTAATTGAAGAGTATCTTGCCGGCTGGAAGGAAATTGAATATGAAGTAGTGCGTGATCGGATTGACAATTGTATTACTGTTTGTAATATGGAAAATTTTGATCCGATGGGTATACATACCGGTGAAAGTATCGTTGTGGCGCCCAGCCAGACTCTGACAAATCGTGAATACCATATGCTACGTGAAATTTCGATCCGAGTGATCCGAAGCCTGAGCATTGTTGGTGAATGTAATATCCAATATGCACTGGATCCAAAATCTGAAGATTATCGTGTGATTGAAGTGAACGCTCGTCTTTCACGAAGTTCCGCTCTTGCATCCAAGGCGACTGGATATCCGTTAGCCTTTGTCGCCGCAAAGTTGGCATTGGGACATACTTTACCCGAATTAAAGAATAGCGTTACTAAAACCACTTCTGCCTTCTTTGAACCGGCTCTTGATTATGTGGTCGTAAAAATTCCCCGTTGGGACTTGAAAAAATTCAGACTGGTTTCTCATAAAATTGGTTCCGGTATGAAATCAGTTGGTGAGATTATGGCTATCGGTAATCATTTTGAGGAAGCCCTGCAAAAAGGATTACGTATGCTGGAAATCGGAGCCATTGGTCTGGTCGGTAATACCAATTTCAATTTTGAAAATATTTCAGAAGAACTGGCTTCACCGACTGATGAGCGAGTTTTTGCCATCATGCAAGCCTTTCAGCAGGGATTTACAGTTGAAGATATTCATAAAATTTCTCATATTGATAGCTGGTTTCTCTACAAATTACATCGGGTTGCAGATATTGCCAATCAGCTTTCTCTGTTTGATACGAGTATGCCACCGGAAAATTTATTGCGCAAAGCTAAACAATCCGGCTTCTCGGATAAACAGATTGCCTACCTTTGTAAGAATAATATCACTAATGTGAAGGATTGGCGCAATCAATACAATATAAAACCCTACATCCGTCAAATAGATACCATGGCCGCGGAATATCCTGCAGTGACCAATTACCTTTATTTAACTTATAATGCGGTAGCTGATGATGTTACCAAACCGGAAAAAGAGTCGGTAATGATACTGGGTTCCGGATCGTATCGAATAGGCAGTTCTGTGGAATTTGACTGGTGCTGTGTGCATTCAGCCTTGACGTTGAAAGATCTGGGTTATTATACCATCATGCTGAATTATAATCCGGAAACAGTCAGCACGGATTATGATCAGGTTGATATGCTTATTTTTGATGAGATAAGTCTGGAAACAGTTACTGATATTTTCGAAAAATTGCAGTCTAAGGGTGTTATTATTTCGATGGGTGGGCAAATTCCAAACAATCTGGCTATGCCGCTAAAAAAAGCGGGTATCAATGTACTGGGAACCGATCCGAGTCATATTGATAACGCAGAGAATCGTAATAAATTTTCCAGTATGCTGGATAAATTGAATATCAGCCAGCCCTTCTGGAAAGAGTTGACCTCCATTTCGAGTGCATTCGCGTTTGCTAAAGAAGTCGGATATCCTGTGCTTGTGAGACCTTCCTATGTACTCAGTGGCGCTGCGATGGCTGTAGCCTCCAATGATGATGAACTGGAACGATATCTTAATCGGGCAGTTACGATATCACCGGAATTTCCAACGGTTATTAGTAAATTTTTACTCAATGCAAAAGAGATCGAATTTGATGCCGTTGCCCAGAATGGTGAAGTCCTGATTTACGCCATATCCGAACATGTGGAAAATGCTGGTGTGCATTCCGGAGATGCTACTCTGGTCTTTCCTGCCCAGCGATTGTATCTTGAGACGATTCGGAAAGTGCGCACCATATCGTCCAAAATAGCTAAAGAACTCAAAATTAATGGTCCATTCAATATCCAGTTTATTGCAAAAGATAACGATGTAATGGTTATTGAATGTAATTTGCGGGCCTCGAGAAGTTTTCCATTTGTCTCAAAAATTCTAAAATTCAATTTTATTGATTTTGCGACCAAAGTGATCATGAAAAAACCTTTCGAGAAACCGGATCGATCCGCTTTTGAATTAAATTATGTGGGTGTGAAAGCGCCGCAATTCTCCTTTACGCGTCTGGCTGGTGCTGATCCTATCCTTGGCGTGGAGATGACTTCTACCGGTGAAGTGGCCTGTATTGGTGATGATTTTAATGAGGCTTATCTCAAAGCTCTGCAGGCCGTTGGATTTCGGTTCCCTTTTAAAAATGTACTGCTTTCAACCGGTTCAATTGAATCCAAAGCGGATATGCTGGAATCGGTGCGGAT
>JARRPN010000199.1:0-6886 GCA_037382875.1 Calditrichaceae bacterium
ATATTATTGCCATTCCAGCAAATGAGATTGTTGTACCGACCATTTTGATGAGTTATGCCAATACTGGTATGATGATAGAGATTTCCGATCTGGCACAACTTAAAGCTTTACTGGTTGATCATGCAGGCTGGACATTACTCACAGCTGTAAACCTGATGCTGTTTTCCCTGCTGCATAATCCCTGTTCAACAACTATTTTAACAATCTGGAAGGAAACTAAAAGTGCCAAATGGACAACCATTGGAGCATTAATGCCGCTGGCCATCGCTTTTTTAGTAACGTTCCTGGTTGCCCAGATTGTGAGGTTAATTTAGGAAGACAGTGTTAAATTTAATTTTGTGTTTCTAAAAACGGCCATAAAATAAAGAGACCAGAAAAACTCAGCGAAGTGAAACGTTAAAATTCTGACCGTTTGATCCAGACTTGTCGGGAGAGTTTCAGGATTTTAGTGAAGCGAGCTGTAGTTTTTCTTTCTATTTATTTTCCAGCCTTGATTTTTTTGGTTCTTTTTATATCAAGACAAAAAGAACGTAATAATATTTTTAAAATATTTTTTACTTTTTGTCTGGACAAAAGGTAATCCCGATAAATAGAGGCCGCTTTGGGCTTTGCAAAATTAAGTCTATCATTTACACAATCTTAATTTGACATACTCTCACAATAAATTGCTTGATGCGAAATATAATAAACCGGACACTAATGGTTTACAATGTAAGATTTCCCAACTATTCAAAATATCTTCCATTTTTAAACCGGCACAAAATAAATCGATTAGAAAAACTTATCGAAAGTGAACGGCCAAAATTCTGACTGTTTGAGTCATGCATTTTTGACGAGTTTCAGAATTTTAGTTCACTGAGTACTAGTTTTTCTTTCTATTTATTTTCTAGCCTTGATCTTTTGGTTCTTTTCCATCAAGGGAAAAGAACATATATAAATTTTTAAATTTAGAATATTCTAGATAATTGTGTTGTATTAAATAATAAAGATTTATCTACTAATATTTATCATTGCGGTTTCTCTTGCCATGGATGCCTTTGCTGTATGCATTAGCGCGGCTTCAACAGGAATGATTTCTGATAAAAGAGCCGTATTTAGGCTTTCCTTCCATTTTGGTTTGTTCCAGTTTATGATGCCGGTAATCGGCTGGTTTATTGGTTTAAATATTCTTACCTATATTGCTTTTATTGATCACTGGATTGCCTTTGGCCTTTTAGCTTATGTTGGTATTAAAATGATTCAGGAATCGCTAAGCGAAAAGGAAGATATCCAGAGAGCCAATCCATCTAAAGGAATGAATCTGGTTATGCTTTCAGTAGCAACCAGTATCGATGCCCTGGCTGTCGGCTTGAGTATTGGGATTCTGGATATTGAAATCTGGTATCCCAGTTTTATGATTGGAGTAATCACCGCCGGACTGTCACTTGTAGGCATACAAATAGGGCAAAAGCTCGGAAAACGATTCGGAAAACGCATGGAACTTATTGGGGGAGTTATACTGATTATCATTGGTACTCGAATATTATTTACACATTTATTTTTTCAATAAATTCATCCTGGAGGTCTCTTATGATTGTTAAACAGTTTCGTGTAGGTGGTGATCGCAATTTTGGATACCTGGTTGTTGATGAATCAACCGGAAAGGCAGCAGTTATAGATCCTTCATACAATCCAAATATGATCTTAGATTTTGCCGATGAAAATAAGTATCAGATCATTTACGTATTTAATACTCACGGCCACTGGGATCATTCCAACGGTAATAAAGAGGCTGAAAAAAGAACCGGTGTAAATGCAGTTGGATATGGTGATAAAGAAAAATCTAGCGGAAAAAGGATTAAAAACAATACAGTCCTGCCATAGGGAGATCTTAAGATACAAATATTACACACGCCAGGCCATACAGAAGACTCAATCTGCATTCTGATTAATGATGCACTCTTCACTGGAGACACACTATTCGTAGGTAAAGTCGGCGGAACCGATTATGGTAAACAAGCCCGCTTGGAATATGATGCTTTGCAAAATAAAATTCTAATGCTTCCTGATCATACCCGTGTTTATCCCGGCCATGATTACGGTATTGCACCAGAATCCACTATTCAGAAAGAGAAGCAAACTAATCCTTTTATTCTGCAGCCCGACTTTGATTCTTTTGTATATTTGAAAATGAATTGGGCGGAATATAAAAGAAAGCACGGAATAGCATAATCCTAATATAATTTAAACTGGTAAACCTGAATTCGAGATTAGAGTTTTAGTTAAGAAAGGAAAATCAATAATATCTGGATTAATTTATATCAATTCCTATAATCTGTATACATACTTTGTTAAATTATGAATTCGCGAATGTTAAACTTAATTTGGCGCAGCCAAAAGCGGCGAATTTACTGGTCGAGCTGAAGGACTAGGCGGATAGGAAAACCTAGAGCGAGTTTAAATTCGCCAGGGCTTTTTGTTACTTTTTGTCTGGCCAAAAAGATCTGGGCGGAAATAGCATTTGACGTGTGATACATATAACTAGTACGCCTTTAGTAAAGTTATTTTTACAAAAGCCGATAGTATAAATCAGGTTAAAGCCAATATAAACAAGGAAGTACAATTAATTATATAAAGATATGAGTATACCCTACGATATACATGATCCGGAATTTAAACGGATTAAGTACGAAGTCTTCGAGAAAGACAGTTTTAAATGTCAATCCTGTGGCACAAGTGTGCCCAATACTACACTTCAACTGAGTAGAATTCAGGATACCGATCAGAACGATGAATGGCTCGACACGGCCTATTTATCTACATCCTGTAAAATCTGTGAAAAAAAGAAATCCGGCGCTGACGAGAAAAGTCTGAACAATCCTTATATGAGTATTGACGAACTGGAAGAGCGTTTACAGCAATTAAAAATGCTGATCAACTGGCGTAAAGGCATGCTTAATATCCGGAAACAGCAGTTGACTAATTTAATAACATATTGGGAAGATAAAATTCCGGATTTTGAGACAAATAATGATCAGAAGAAATTTCTGGCAGCTTATATTAGTAAATACTCCAGTGATGAGATCATGGCTGCTATGGATATGACCGTTGACAAGTTTATCAAATTTAATGATGATGGAACAATAGATCGAACATCCATATTAACTGCATTTAGCAAGATTCCGGAAATCTGCCAGACAAAAACAGAAATAGTGAATGCACATGAAACAGACGGACTGCAACGAATTCATAATCAGCTTGAGAAAGGGATAGGTGGATTTTTTGATTCTAATCGGGCAAATCAATGGTTGAACTATGCACGAAGCTGGGAGGTACCAATTGATGATTTGTTTAAAATGGCCTCATCTGTGAAAAGCTGGACTGAATTTTCAGTCAATATTGACAAGATGGTTGAAAAGCAGAAATATGTTTTGAGCCGGGGACGTATAGCTCATTAACCATCTTTGATTAGATAATTTCTATATCTGAACAATTCTTTGTAATCTTTCCGGAATATAACCACGAAACCTGCCTCAGTGTCATCGCCTGATCAAATTCATTTAAAGCGGAAATCCCGTTCGCCGGCATTACAATATCAAACCATCTAAGCCCTGCCGAAGCTGCAGTATGCAGCACACAAATATTGGCCACTGTACCTACAATAATAACATTTTCAACTTTCCATACCCGGCTTAAGTAATGTTCCATGTTGGTTCCGTAAAAACCATCATAACGATTTTTTTGACAAACCAGTTCATTCTTCAGAGGTTTTAGTTCTTCAATTATTTCCCAGCCCGATGTTTGATAAACACAGTGTTTGGGCCATATATCGAACTCCGGATCATTTTCATACATGGTATCCTGAGTATAGACAACCGGCATATTTGCGTCTCTGCACTTTTTCAGCAAATTGCTGATAGGTTCAACGGTTGGATTAGCAGAAGGTACAACTAAGTTTCCGCCTTCTTTAATAAAATCATTTTGCATATCCACAATAATGATTGCGCTATTCTTTGAAGATATGGTTACTTTGTCCTGATATCGTAATTCCGGTACTTCTACATTATTGGGTGGTAAATAATTAAAATTCATAATATTTAAATTTTTCCTATACAATGGTTTCATTAATTAAGTTATTTTTTAAATTCCACAATTTTTCAGATAATGACACATGATACAAATGAGGATTAACCAGTCTTTTTACTCCGGAGTCCAATCGGTCAATATCCTCATCACGGATTCGCCTTATTTCTTCAATCGAAGGAAAGTTATAAATAATTTTTCCTGATTGTATTATCGTTTTATGCAAATCTTCTACATGAGAGATAGTATCTTTTTTTAACACGCGTTGTTTGCCCGGATCATTCGGATGAAAAAGTTTTATAACATCCTTGTCCATTATCGATTCGGATTCAAGACTAAGTACATCCGCTATGGCTTTATTGCGCTTATCGTAAATACGCTGAACAGTTTTATTGCCTGGATTAGGAATTTTGGAAAGCGATTCAGATATTTTAATGGCAGCCTGCCAGCCTTTTTTATCTTCCACGGAGGTTAGTTTATAGACGCCTCCCAATGCTGAATAGCCTTCTGATGTAATTAATCGGGTTCCTACGCCATAAATCAATCTTGAGATAAGTTTATTAGCGTCAACACCATAGATAGGTGCCTCACGCGTAATTTCTGTGATGATCTGCCATATATTCAATTCATCCAATTCATTGGAAAGTACAATACTTACATCATCAAATCCTGCCGCATTAAGCATCTTTGCAGCCAGGATTGAAAGATAAGCCAAATCACCCGAATCCAGGCGGATGCCTAAAGGTTTTTGACTTTTTTTCCGCATCTCTTCAAATACTTTTATCGCATTAGGGATTCCACTCTCTATAGTATTGATCGTATCAACCAATAAGATACAATTTTCAGGATACATTTCTGCAAAAGCTTTGAATGCATCATATTCCGTCATACCCAGTGCTAAAAATATCTGCACCATGCTGTGTGAATGGGTACCTTTGGGCGGATAACCCAGTAAATGCGAAATACCGACATTGGAAGAATAATCTGCACCGCCAATTAATGCTGCACGAGTCGCAGCAATTGCTCCTCGATCATGTGCACGCCGGGCACCAAATTCCAGTAGAAGCTGTCCCCCGCCAATAAGCCGCACCCTTGATGCCCGGGTGGCAATGAGAATTTGATAATTTAATTTGTTTAACAGAGCCGTTTCCAGAATCTGCGCCATAGCCAGTGGTCCGGTTACTACGGTGATGGGAACATTGGGATGGATAACTCTGCCTTCGGGAATGGCATAAAGATTTAAATTATCAAAATTGCCTTCTTGTTTAAGCCAGTCTAAAAAATCATCATCAAACAGATTCTTACCGGACGGATTCTTCTGGTTTCGTAAATACTGTATATCTTCCTCTGTAAAATTAAACTCTTTCATCCAGTCGATAAGCCATTCCATACCGGCATTGATACAATAACCTGCCTTATGCTGGCCATAATCCGGGTACTCCCGGAAGAAATGATCGAAATGGGCTCTGTGTTTATGCATCCCCAGTTTAAAATACAGTTGTGCCATAGTCAGCTGATACTGATCTGTAAACAGTGCGCCGTCTGCTATTTGAATATCTTTACATTTCATATAAGCATCAAATAAAGTTAATTATTTATATTTACCAGACTGAAATATTTCTGATTCATTCCGAATACAGTCTATTCTATATCTTCGAAATCAGCATCTTCAATTTTATCTTTATGTTTTTGTTGAACAGATTGTTCTTCTTTTGGCTTCCCCTTAACAGAACTGTTTTTTCTTGTCCCTATTAATGCTGTTTTTATTATTCGATATAAAAGAATAAACAATATAAATAAAAGTAAATACCTAATAAACATTGTATTATCTCTTTTTTTGCGGAATATAATAACGTGTACCCAACTGATGATGATTAATTTCTACCAGAATATCCTGATAATCCTTTTTCGTATTTTTAAAATCAATTTCATCCGTATTAATTACCAACAAGGGCGCCTTATCATAATGAAAAAAGAATTGATTATACATTTCATTCAATGCATCAATGTAATCACGATCCATATTTTTCTCATAGGATCTGCCCCGTTTAAATATGTTATCCATTAAATGCTGGGTTGAAGCCTGCAAATAAATCACTAAATCAGGTACAGGAATCTCTTTTTCCATCAAACGAGCTATACCGTCATAAAGTTTTAATTCTTTTTCAGAAAGATTTAGTGTTGCAAATATTCGATCTTTATCAAACAAATAATCGCTAACAATTTTTTGCTGAAATATATTTATCTGGCGTAATTCCTGCATCTGGCGAAAACGACTTAACAGAAAAAATATTTGAGTCTGAAATGAGTAGCGTTTTGGATCAACATAAAATTCTTCCAGAAAGGGATTTTGTTCAAACTCTTCAAGTATCAAACTGCACCCATGGTCTGTGATAACATATCTGCCAGGGTTGTTTTGCCTGCTCCTATAACACCTTCCACAGCAACAAATTTCAGTTTATCTAAAGACATAATCTACCATTGCTCACAATATTCTTTAATAAAACCAGAAGGACAACTATCAATAATTTGCTTAATACTTTTACCAGCCCGGTCTTTGTATTCAGGCTCAATCTCAGCCAAAGGGATTAATACAAAATTTCTATTGTACATTTCAGGGTGTGGAATTTTTATATTTTCTGTCTCAATTTCTGTACCATCCCAATCAACGATATCCAAATCAATAGTACGCGGGCCCCAGCGAACAGAATCCGTTCTTCCTATAATCTTTTCTATTTCTTTTAAGCGGTTTAAAAGCACAGATGCATCATCATCAGAATTGAGCATGCATACCGCATTTAAAAAATTTTGCTGATTCTTATAA
>JARRPN010000199.1:6903-12434 GCA_037382875.1 Calditrichaceae bacterium
CATTTACAGCAGAAACTAAATACTTTATTCTATCACCAATATTGCTGCCTAAACCGATATAATAATTCAAAATTTGCTTACCGTTCTCTGTAAATTTCTATTTCTACGAAATCTAGTAAACCGTGTAACGGCACATGCGGCTTTCGTACCCGGATTAATACATTAGTAATTCCGGAAAGCTTAAGGATTTTGGAAGCGATTTTCTCCGCAACAGTTTCAATGAGTTTAAATTTATAGTTTTCGAATGTATCTTTAGCGATTTTATAAATTGCCTGATAATCAATCGTCTGTTTTAGATCATCACTATCAGCCGCTGTTTGCAGATTACACTCTACCTGGATATCGACCTCAAATTTTTGACCAAGTTCACGCTCAGCTTCATAAAAGCCATGATGTGCGTAAAAAATCATATTTTTAAGGAGTATTTTGTCGGTCGATTTTTTGGGCATTTCCACTCAACAGAACTTGATATTTTTAATTCCGTCGCATTTATAAAAAAGTTTAAATTAAACAGATTGCTAAAATGAGTCAACTTTTTACAGGAATATTCTTTTTCAGAAATTAATGCATCGGTCATTAGCAATAAACCGCTAACCGAAGCGGCATTCTCAAGCGCACTGCGGGTAACTTTAGTCGGATCGATAACACCGGCTTTTAACAGGTCTTCATATTCTTCAGTTTGAGCATTAAATCCATACGCATCTTTTCCAGCCATTACTTTGTTCAGGATAACCGAACCTTCCAACCCGGCATTATTGACAATCTGACGAATTGGTTCTTCAAGTGCACGACGAACAATATCAACACCAATCTGCATATCACCATCAAGGTTGAGCTTTTCAAGTGCCGGAATAGAACGCAGCAAAGCAACGCCACCGCCTGGAACAATACCTTCTTCAACTGCAGCACGGGTTGCATGCAGAGCATCTTCAACACGGGCTTTCTTTTCC
Source organism: Calditrichaceae bacterium (assembly GCA_037382875.1). Lineage (GTDB taxonomy): Bacteria > Calditrichota > Calditrichia > Calditrichales > Calditrichaceae > JAFGKZ01. The sequence goes on from JARRPN010000199.1 coordinate 7,854, forward strand.
TTCATCTCGACCTCGGTAGCTGCACCAATTTTGATTACAGCAACACCACCGGCTAACTTAGCCAGACGTTCCTGTAATTTTTCACGGTCGTAATCGCTGGTTGTATTATCAATCTGTGCACGGATTTGTTTTACTCGACCTTTAATATCATCCGTGGAACCAGCACCTTCAACGATGGTTGTATTATCTTTATCAATAGTAACACGTTTGGCACTGCCTAAATCATCCAAAGTTGCATTTTCCAACTTAAAACCGGTTTCTTCACTGATGACCCGACCGCCGGTAAGAATCGCAATATCTTCCAGCATGGCTTTTCTACGATCACCAAAACCCGGAGCTTTTACAGCGGCCACTTTTAGAGTACCGCGAATTTTATTTACAACCAAGGTGGCCAAGGCCTCACCATCGATATCTTCAGCAATGATTAAGAGCGGCTTGCCTGTCTGAGCTACTTTTTCAAGAACAGGAAGTAAGTCTTTCATAGTACTGATCTTTTTATCATGGATCAGGATAGCTGCATCATCTAAAACCGCTTCCATGGTTTCTGCATCAGTTGAAAAATAAGGGGAGACATAACCGCGATCAAACTGCATACCTTCAACAACTTCCAAAGCCGTTTCGATAGACTTAGCTTCTTCAACTGTTATAACACCGTCTTTACCAACCTTGTCCATTGCATCGGCAATAAGTTCACCAATTGTGCTGTCATTATTTGCAGAAATTGAACCAACCTGGGCAATTTCCTTTTTACCGGTAACTTCGCTTGACATGGATTTTAAGTTCTCGATAATCACTTTAACAGCTTCATCAATACCACGTTTTAGAGCGGTAGGATTTGAACCGGCAGTAACATTTTTTAAGCCCTGTGCAAATATCGCCTGTGCCAAAACAGTTGCGGTTGTTGTACCATCACCAGCTACATCACTGGTCTTAGAAGCAACTTCTTTAACCATCTGAGCACCCATATTTTCAAAGGGATCTTCCAGTTCTATTTCTTTGGCTACAGTTACGCCATCTTTTGTTACTGTTGGCGCGCCAAATTTTTTATCAATTACAACGTTGCGGCCTTTTGGGCCGAGAGTTATTTTAACAGCCTGGGAGAGCACATCAATTCCTTCTTTCAGATTCGCAAGTGCTTCCGAATCAAATTTTAGAATTTTTGCTGCCATGAATTCCTCCAATTTTTTATGATTATTATTTTAGATTAAATTCAATTTCAAAATTTATAACTTAGATTGATTAAATAAGAAAATGTTACAGATTTTCTTTATTACTTTTTCGATATAAATTCAACTATTTGGATTTGACTGATCAATTTTCAAAAGACAATAAATATAGGGACTTAATTCAAATATTTCAAGCAAAGATCATATTTTTACAAATATGTAATTCTAATAATAAAACATTTTTAACTTGTGATTAAAATTTGTATTTTGAAATGGCTGATATTAAAAAGATGAAATAACTGTAATTATATTTGAGGCATTCGTATGAAAGCGTTGATAACCAGTGGCGGTAGAGGTACCCGATTGAGGCCTTTAACACATACACAAAATAAACATTTGATTCCGATTGCAAATAAGCCCATCCTGCATTATGCTATCGATTATTGTGTTGAAGCCGGTATAACAGAAATTGGTATTGTTTACAGTTCCGACTCCATGGCTGTTCCGGAAGCAATTGGCAATGGCGAATCCTGGGGTGTAAATATCACATACATTCCTCAGGAAGCTCCCCTTGGCCTTGCTCATGTAGTGAAAATTTCACAGGATTTTATCGGTGATGATTCATTTGTTTTCTACCTTGGTGATAATATGGTTATTGGCGGATTAAAGCACTTTATTGATGCTTACGAAAAAAGTAACAGTAATTGCCATCTGACTTTATCGAAGGTAAAAGATCCGGAACGATTCGGTGTGCCGGTTTTTAAGGGTGATCAGATAATAGGCATTGAAGAAAAATCCAAAGAACCTAAAAGTAATTTTGCCGTCTCAGGCATCTATCTTTACGATTCGACTATCTTTGAAGCCGTAAAAAATATTAAACCAAGTGCTCGTGGTGAACTTGAAATTTCCGATGAGCATCAGTATCTGATTGATGCCGGCTATAAGATAAGTTTTTCAGAAATCACCGGATGGTGGGAAGATACGGGAAAACCTTACGATTTACTGGAAGCAAATCGCCTAAGCCTGGATAATATGACAACTGAAATCAGAAATTAATGGTCTAGTGGATGATAAAAGTATCGCCATCGGAAAAGTAAAACTGGGTAAGGGATCAAAGTTAATTAATTCTACCGTCCGTGGTACAGCTATCATTGGAGAAAATACGACTATAGAAAATGGTTATATCGGACCATATACTTCGATTGCCAATAACTGCTTAATAAAAAACAGCGAGGTGGAATTCAGTATTATTCTTGATGAATGCAAAATAATGGATGTTGATATTCGGGTAGAACATAGCTTATTAGGAAACGATGTAGAAATAATCAAGGTTCAATCCAAACCGGCAACAAATCGTTTTTTAATTGGTGATCAGAGCAGGATCGAACTTCTATAAATACTATTCAATTGGACTTTCATGAATTCATATTTGGTTGGATACGATCAACAATGGTCAAGGTATCGCAATCAGTTCAGAAATAGGTAAATTTCCTATGTTATTTCAATCTATATTTATTAAATTTCTGTGCTATCACGATTTCAATACCTATCTAAATTAAAACGAATATATCATTGAGGTAGAATAGTTATAAACATGGATAGTCAAAATATTGTGCTTTATGGTAAAAAACAAAAAAGCACTGAACAGATCCTTCAAATTATTGAGAAACTGCACATAAAAGTAAAGTATTTTCATTCCCAGGAAGAATTAATTAAAAACCTCAATAAACATATTTTTGATCTACTCATCTATATTGAAAATAATGATGAACAAGATTTAAAAAGTCATCTACAAAAACTTAAAGATGCACATCCGGCGCTCCTGATATGTTTAATCGGCCTAACCGAGAATACCAGGGATGGAAATTATGAGTTTTATTTTCATCAGAAAAGTTTCAATATAGAAAATGCTTTTGAAAATTTCATCTTAAACGTAATAGCTGGTGTTAATAGAGAAAAAAATTATACCAACCTTTCTTCAATGATATTGCATGATTTGCGCTCTCCTGTCCAGAGTATAAGTGGTTATTTGGATCTTCTGGAAAATGGAGTATTCGGACAGTTGAATAAAGGCCAATTAAATATTTTACATAAAACATCCTTTCTCGCTAATAAAATCATAGATCTTTTGGAAGATTTAAACAAAATCTATATGTTTGAAATCAACAAATTTGAATTGCATTTGAGTAAATTTCGTTTAAAAGATTTAATTGATCAATCGTTACGATCTCTGTGGATTCAATCAGATCAAAAAAATATTAAACTTTTACTTAATGTGGATTCCAAGATGCTTGATATCTATGCAGATTCAAATTTTTGCCTTATATATTTGACAAATATTACAGGACAAATAGAGCCAAACAGAAAACAAGAGGATTTGGATTGGGATTGTATATTTCTAAACTCATCATTGAAGCACATAATGGCCAGATTGGAGCTTATAATAATCGCGAAGGCGGTGCCACATTTTATTTTAATATTCCGGTTGTAATCAATAAGAATCAAGATTCTATTGAAGCTGTATAATATTTTAAATTGATAAAAAAAGTATTTAATGCTGCTGATACTGAAAATAATTTTTTAATTCACTATATGCCTGCTCACAGGTTAAAGATCGGTTTTCATCAAAAAATACTCTTTTACGATAGTTTTCAATAAAGGTTAACTGCTCAAGCATTTTCATCCGATAACCGTTCTGAATCTGTAAAAATTTTGTGCCTACCCGGTATTGTCCGGAATTGGATTTGCACCAGACTACTTCAGAGATTACCTGGAAAGATGGTTGAGTGACAGGAATTGTAATAGTTAATATAGTACCTTTGCGATATGCCCTTTCGGATTCAAATGATAATCCTTCAAAACTAATATCATTCAGGTATTCTGATTGTAATTTTTGTATCCCTGACACAGTGGTATCTATCCCGGCATTTGAAGATAAACGAGTACTTATCCTGGGTATTATGGGTTTAGTATTCATATTCAATATCCCGGATTTCAATGTGTCTAATTATAACAATTATTAATTTCAAAAACTTCTGAGTAAATGTCGTGCTTTAATACAATAATTCGTCTGGAAAATTATAAAGTTGAGATAATTGTCTAAAAAACATGCAAAAAATGGATGGTATAAAGTTAAAAGTTTTAATATAAAATTTTTTCATCAATCTTTAGAAAACGAACTTATATTATATCAAATGCTGTCAATTTTATGTTGTATTCTCTGTAAAGAATTGTTAATTTAAGTTTGTAAATACAGATAATTCATATGGACACAAAAAGTAAACTTTTAAACTTACGTATATCTGAATCGGAATACGAAGCCATAAAAGAATTGGCCAGTGAGAGGGAAATGACGGTATCCCAGTATATTCGTTATATGGCTACAATTTTTCTTCCCTTCGATTTAAATCGGGAT
>JARRPN010000200.1:0-4551 GCA_037382875.1 Calditrichaceae bacterium
TGTCCAAGGTGAGCACAAAGAGCCAGATTTAATTGATTTTCAAAGGGTGTTTATACGGCCGTAGTTAGAGATATTTATTAGTCAACATGTAATGATTTAAAAAAACCAAAAAATAAAACTATATTAGATAAAATAACAGTGATTTATAAGAATACCGCCTAATAATAAGTAAGGTGCATTGCATCATACACATATGTTGTGCACCATTATCAGAAACCAATAAGCAATGATAAAATTCTTTAGAAAAATTAGACAAAAACTTCTTTCTGAAAATAAGTTCAGTAAATATCTGATTTATGCTATCGGTGAGATCATTCTGGTAGTAATCGGTATTCTAATAGCAATTCAGCTAAACGATTTGAACGAAGATAGAAAAGAACATAAAAAGGAATTATCTTTTCTTCAAAAACTGAAAGATGATATCAATTTGGATATACGGGATTTAACGTTGAGAGATTCCATTTTAGCTGTTTATCAATCCAATCAAGAAAAAGGATTGGAATTATTACTTGAAGCAAAATCAGTAAAGGACATTTTAGCCCTCGATTCTCTCATTCAATTCCGTTGGCAAAGTTTTGCAGTAAATAGAAAGACCTATGATGAAATGCTTAACACCAGCGGCATTTACATTATTACGAATAGGGATTTACTAAATGATTTGAGTGATCATTATGCTTTAATAGAAACGTATCAACAAAACTTTAGAGAGATTAATGAAGATTCACGGGAGTATTATAAAGCCTCCAATTTAGACCCTTTCGCTTTTATTAAGAGGCACTATAGAGAGCATTCATTCGACGTCACAGGGATTGATACGACCTGGATTAGCAATCATAATTCACCTACTTATTTAGCCTTATCTAGATTCTATACACATGTGATAGACGGTGTTACTGGAAACAAGCGAAGCTACATCACAGAAATACTTACAAATAGCGAAGAAATGGTAGCTGAAATAGAACAGGAATTAAGAAAAAACAATATCAAAAATTAACGAAAGCACAACAAACGATATATGTAATGCCCTTGTCAAACCTTTTCCAAAGCAGCCTTGATGGATTCTAAGAAATAATTCGTAAATTCATTCTTCAAACCAAGTTCAGCGATGGGCAAAAGCAGCGCCAGCCTTCCTATCTTCAGGCACGGGCACTCCACATATCGTCGAACGTTAGCTGTCATAATATCAATTAATTCCATTTGATTCGTATCCACGAAGGTTGTAACTTGTAATGACCAATCGTCCGACTCTTATGTCCGGCAACCCCAACAGACTAATCAGATTTTGGCAGGAATTAAAAAGACGCAAGGTAGTCCATGTGATCATTGTGTATGCCACTGCAGCCTTTGTACTCATCGAGTTGGTCGGAAATGTATATGAAACCCTGAAACTGCCAGACTGGACCCCGGCTTTGACCTTAATTATTCTGGTGATCGGATTTCCCCTGGCCATTATCTTCTCCTGGATCTTCGATGTGACCCCGGAGGGAATTGAAAAAACCAAGCCCTTAAAAGAGCTAAGTAAAGATGAAAAATCCGCTACCCCGAATTCCTGGAAGATTGCAAGCTATATCAGTTTTGTGGTGATTGCAGGATTAATCGCCCTGAATATATTTGGAGGGAACAGGAGAGTCAGGATTGATGAATCCCTTGCAAAATCCATCGCCGTATTACCATTTCACAATTACAGCGGCGATACCGGCCAGGATTACATGTGCGAAGGATTGACAGCTGAAATTATCAGCCACCTATTCAAGGTAAAGTCCTTTCAACAAGTGAGATCACTAACATCTGTACTTCCGTTTAAGGATTCCGAAAAGCGCATAATCGAGATTGCAGAAGCTTTGAATGTAAATTATTTACTTGAGGGTTCCTACCAAAGAATGGGAGATGAGCTGAAGATCACTGCACGGCTTATCGAAGCGAGTAGCGATAACCTCATCTGGTCTCAGGATTATAAGCTTCCGTATAGTGAGGTTCCAGGGATCCCTGGAAAAATCGCACTTCAGATTGCGGATAATCTAAATGCTTTCTAAAACGTGTCCGTGATTGAGGACATCAAAAAGATACCTACTACCAATCCGGAAGCATACGAAACACTTCAAGAGGCATATTACTCGACAAATGCACAAGGTTTCGGATTCAATGCTACACAACAAGCTCTTGAATTGGTGTCAGAGGCAATTAGAATTGATCCGGATTATGCTGACGCTTATGCATTGGCTGGACAACTCACTTTGTGGCAAGGCGCTTTCGCAGGTCAGACCGAGATCCAATATTCAAGCCTTGATGCAATTCAATATTTTGAAAAAGCTTTGGAATTGGACCAAAATAATGTAATGGCACATGTGGGTAAAGGAAATATTCATGAATGGGCTAGATGGGATTATATAGAAGCTCAAAATGAATATCAGAAAGCTCTTGAACTAGAGCCAAATAATCCGAATGCAATGGGATGGGCATCAGATTTCTATTTAAAGATGGTACAGCTGGAAAAATTATGGGAAATTATTGACAAGACCCCTGTGATGAAATATATATCATCTCATTGGAAAGGTCAAATTATATCTGGTAATATCCAGGAAGCATACACTTCACTCAAATTTGCCTCCGATAATCTCCTGACATATAGGTGGATAGGGGAAAGTTATTTATGGCTGGAGGAGTATGATTCAGCAAAATTCTATCTGGAATTTGCGATGAAAAACGAGCATCCGGATATGTCATCACCCAGATTTCAGGCATATTTATCTCTTGCTTATGGTAAAACAAACCATCATCAGCAAGCCCGTGCAATCATCAATCAGTTGATTGCCATAAGCGATACAACCTCAGTAGGAAGTCCGGAATATTTTACTGGCTGGTACTATAGTGGAATGGGAGACAAGGATTCAGCTTTTTACTGGCTGGAAAAAGCCTACGTCAACCACAGTCCTGAGTTCCCATGGCTAAAAGTAGATCCGACATTCAACGATCTGAAAGATGACTCCCGCTACTGGGACCTCTATGAAGGCACCGGTCATAAAGCCTATGATGATTATATGGCAAGTAGAAAAGAATGATATCAAATACCAGGCAGGTAATGAAAGGATCAGGCAATGGCCGAAGTAGAATGAAACGTATAAAATCAACAGAGGATTAATTACAACTGCTAACATTGTGTCATACGCCATACTGCCTGTCACGCCTTTTGCAGATCAACTCCTCTGCTGTGAAGTTGATCCCAGATGGACAAAATCCGCTACAGTTGTACAGCGCATACACTAACCGTTATCGGCAAGATTGAATATAGACCTTTGTAATTTTAATAATTTCATACTTAGTTATTGATATTGGATTTCTAAAACTCAAATGAATAAATTTCTATTTACTACGCTAATGTCGAACGATTTGGGGCTGCTTACACGATCTTTACCTATTGCTCGTGAGCTCCAGGATCGAGGCCATCAGGTCGCCTTTTGCAATCCAGCAAAGGCTCCTAGTAAATTAATCTCTGATGCCGGTTTTGAAAATATGCGACCTAAGTGGCCCATATACTATGTCATCTCAGGGGATATGGGTGCAGGCATTTCACGGCTTTTTCGATCTGGTCACATGAAGCAGAACCTGGGAATACTTTTTTCAGCTATGAAGCATATGAAAAGATACAGCACGGCGGAATTCTGGAATCTTGATCACTTCATGTGGTATATGGGGATGTGGAATGAGAACTTTCTACGGGCTGATGTCAATGATTTAATGGAGTTAATAAGTGAATATAACCCTGATGCTGTGGTAGATTTTTGGAATGTAAGTGCCTGTATTGCAGCCAAAGCCTGTCATAAGCCACTGATAACGGTCATTCAGGCTGATATGCATTCTAGGAGCCGTGGTTTTATATGGTGGAAAGAACATCCTCCCGAACTTCCTACACCGGTCCCGGGCATAAACATAATACTGGATGAACTCCAATTAAAACCAATCAGTAAGACAGGAGAGCTTTTAAATGGGGATATAACCCTCGTTGTTGGAATGCCTGAAACGGACCCACTTCCTGAGACGTCTGATGTTACCTATATCGGACCGGTTTTGTGGCAGAAATCAGATACTATGCTACCTAAATGGGTCGCCGGTCTTAAAGCAATGAAGCCCGTGATCTGGCTCTATCCGGGAAATCCACAATATGCCCCCGGAACCCGGATGTCAGCAGATTCTGCCGTTGTTACAATGGCTTGCATTGAAGCATTAAAGAATAAAGACCTTCAGGTTGTTCTATCCACAGGACATCATTCGTTACCCAAGGAAGCCCTCCCTTTACCGGTCAATTTCCATCATACATCTTTCGTCCCGGGACTGGCAATGGCAGAAAGCTGCGATCTGATGATTCATCATGGTGGATATGGATCATGTCAAACCGGACTATATACCGGAACACCTGCCTTGATAATCCCAACCTATTCAGAACGCGAGAGCAATGCCCGGCGAATAGCTAATGTTGGAGCAGGCGATTTCATTTTACCGACTTCAGATTCCAGTGGAACAAAGAAACAGGTGAAAGCAGCAGAGGTGAGTGAA
>JARRPN010000201.1:0-4546 GCA_037382875.1 Calditrichaceae bacterium
TGAGTAAATTAATTATGCCAATCGTTAAACTAAACAAACGAATATGTCTTCGTTTGAAAAATCGGCAGGAAAAAATTTGACTGATAGAAAATATTAAGAAAAGAATAAAAATAAAATAAAGTCCAAAGAATAGAGCAAAAGCTATGGTTATACCGCCGGAGATATAATGAAACAAGCTTAATAGGTTTAGATGCTCATTATCAATAATTTTTTGCCTCTCATCAATATCATTCATTATTTTTGCCCTTCCATAAGTTTTTTGTTATCCAAGTACTTTTTTTAAGATTGATTTTACTATTCCTTCATATTTTTTTACCAGCAGTACAGAGGTTGGAGAATACCTGGCCACTTTTTCAGGAATTTCGCCAAAAAGCATTTTCCGGAAAAAAGGTTCTTTAGCAGCGCCAATGACAACCAAATCATAATCACGGCTGGCTTTTGCAATACCGCCAGGTATCGAATTTGATTTAATAAATTTTTTCTGCTGATCAGCCGCATGTTTCAAATCAGCCAATGTTTTTTTCATGCTTTGATTGCCTCTTTCCTTTTGTTCATCGGTCGCATCTTCAGATATTACATACCCAGCTGTTACAGATAATTTTTTATCCTTTGTAATTGAATCCAGAATTTGTGAGGCAAGTTGAGCATTTGGGCCACCGGCAGTTGGGAGCAGACAATTCTTAACATCCCTCTTATCTCCAATTTTAAGGAGCATTAGATCACACGGAGCAAAGCGTATTACCTGATCAGCAATTTCCCCAAAGATCCGATCACGGGCATCTGTGTACCCTTTCCATCCCATTACAAGAATTCCAGCCTTATGCCTTTCGGTCGCAGCTAATATACCATCCGAAGAATGATGAGCGATGATTAAATCAGTTTCGATATCAATTTTACGATCCAACCCAATTTTCTTCGCTTTATTCAATAACGGTTCTTTATGATGGGCAAAACGCATCCCCTCATGAATCGGCATTTGCCTCGGTACATCAACCACACTGATAGCAACGATTCTATAGCCTCGTTCGCGAGCAACCGGAATAGCCATATCAAGCAATATTTCCACATTATCAGGATTGTGCAATGCGACAATGACAGAAAATTCTTCTTCCGGTTCCATCATCGGCTTACCGGGCAGAAGCACTTGCGGTTCAACAACTGCAGCGCGCTTTTCAAAGATACCATAATATAAAAGTAAACCAACAGCGATCCATCCAGCGGTTACATACCAAGCGAGCGGCTGAAAGTTAAACTGATAAAGGGCGAGAAATATATTTAATCCAAATCCCAGAATCGGCACAATCGGATAAAATGGAACCTTATATTTTCTGGGAATTTCCGGGTATTTTCTTCTCAGTACGATTACTGAAAGATTTACAAGCGCAAAAGTAAGCAGAAATATCAAGCTGGCAGCCGACCCGACTGCCTCTATGGGAAGCGTTATAGCCATAATGAGCAAAATACTACCCGTTATAATAATGGCCACATGGGGTGTTCGTCGTTCCGGGTGAATCTTGGACATGCGTCGGGGCAGCCATAAATCACGTCCCATAGAAAAGGCCACACGAGACGCTGCCATAACGGTGGCATTTAATGCTGAGGACGTAGAAAGTAATCCTCCAAAAACAATGATAGCAACACCAACAGCCGGCATAAAGCTTTCTGCTGCTTTAACAATAGCTGTCTCTTTAAATTTACCGAGGAATTCCCAGCTTGGCATACCTTTAGTCTCAATAGCAGCCAGTGATACAAACAGAATAAGCAGATAGATGACTACAGTAATACCTAAAGCAATAAAAGTTGCCCGTGGAATATTTCTTTCCGGTTCCTTAATTTCTTCAGCAACCGTGGCGATGAGATCATAACCTTCAAAGGCAATAAAGGTAAGACCCATAGCCACAATTACACCGCCTAATCCCTTAGGAAAAAATGGTGTAAATCCTTCCTGCAAAGGTGTCGGGCTATCAATCAAGGCATTAATTCCAAAGAAAACAAAAATGCCCAGAACAATAATTTTAGAGATAGTCAGCACGTTTTCAGCTTTACCAGTTACCTCTGCACCTCGCGCATTTAACCAGATAAATCCTGATCCAATTACAAGAGTTACGATCATAACAGCAGATTTTTGACTGATAACATCAAAAATGAACTCTGAAATACCGGGAGCATATTTATGAAAAAATTCCCAGAAGTAACCTGCAAATCCAAGAGCATAAAGACTACAAGCCACGGTATAAGCAAACCATAACATCCAGCCGGCAACAAAGCCCATAGCACCGGGATAGGCCATGCGCACAAATGAATAGCCGCCACCGGCTCTGGGAATAGCTGAGGCTAACTCAGCATAAGCAAAAGCGGTTAATAAGGTAACGACTCCGTTTAACGCAAATGCCAGTATGGATGCTGGTCCGGCTTCACCTGCCGCTATCCCTGTTAAAACGAAAATACCGGCGCCAATCATAGCGCCAACACCAATCATGGTTGCATCAAAAAGTCCTAAATCTCTTGCAAAAGTGGGTTGTTGATGATCTGACTTATTCTTCTCAGAATTCATAAAATACCTTTTTCATTTTTCAATTTCAGATTGGCATAAAATTTTAAAATCAATATGCATTGAAAAGAGAATTTCAAATTACTGCAACTTGCCGCTGCTCTCTGCTAATTGATTATGCTTCAATCAAAATAATTTTATCCAGATCAGCACTTCCTAGTTGTAATTCCTGGGCATAGCGTAAGTACTCAGTGTATTTGGGATGTTCATTAACATCCACCTTCATCTCTTTACGTTTTTGAACCAAAATATTATGACAGGTCATATCCAGAGCGATAGCATCCGTCGCAAAAAACAGAGTATTATAATCATAGACGAAACCTGCATTGGGACCAGGCCCGCCGTCGTATTGAGCACGCAGACCATCAGTGATATTCAGGACCATTTTATCACGAACACAGGGGAAGGCCAATACCTCCGTGCAAACATCAAAGAATAGCGGACGATGTAGACGACCGGTATTGCAGATGGCGGCATAACCGATATTTTTTGTCGCCATAGAAATACCATTACCGGTATTTTTAAAGACAGGTACATTGATGATTTTTGTCAGTTTTTGGGTAAGCAATTTACCAAAGTAAGAATATTTCGTATTAACCACATGCTGATTCAAATAATTGAGATCCTGCGGTGCTTCAACGTCAGCATAATAATATACATTCTTATCAAACTGAGACAGACTAGTATGATTGCCATCCGCATCCAGCCATTTGCTGTTATCATTGTTTTTAGAAGCTTCTTCATCCGCAGTCTGTAATGCTTCAATTCCAATGCCCGGAAATCTTTCCTGAGTAAATCCCCCGTCTCTCAGCATGAAATCAAACCGATCCCAGATGATAATCTGGTTTTTGGGCATTCCATTATCTGTTAGCCATTTGACAATTGAATCCACCAGTTCCAGTCGTGTGCTTATTAATCCGCCACCAACAGGATTGACTTTAATACCGATGATATCATCCTTTGTAAACAGCATATCAAAGGTCTGCTGCAAATCTTTTCCACTTAATGATTGCATCCCTTTTTCAAACATATTCTGAATTATTTCTGCATTATAGACATTATCAACCAGCGCATTAGAATCAGCAACTTTTACAACTTTACCCGGAAACTTGCCGGGCATGGAAGTTTCCGTGCGTTCAATTTTCAATACATCTTTGATATTCGTTTCTGGTTTCGAAGGTTCTTGTTCGCTCGCCTTGTCCTGTGCCCACAAAACAGGCGTGCCTAAAACAATTCCCGCGCCAACCAGACTTCCGCTCTTTAAAAAGGTTCTGCGATTTACTTCGAATGCGCTGTTCATAGATTTATAATTTTGTCGTTTCATAGTAAACCTCTCGGTGATTTTTAAATTTATTTATACAAACTTAAATTAGTTTTCTTCTTCAACTTCAGAATCTTTTTTGAGCTTGGACGTTAAATCTTTACCCAGAATGTTCTGAATTTTAATTAGAAGATCAGGATTCAATTGCTCCAAACTGCGCACTTTCTTCTGATCCCAGGAAATGTAACTAAGATTATCCGGGATAAACACATCAGCTGTTGCTGGTTCACCTGTTAAAAAACTCATCTCAGCAATAAAACTACCACGCGATAATTTTGCAATCAATTTTCCAGCGTTTTTTACATCCACTTCACCTGATAAAATAAGTAATAGATTTTCCTGATGTTCACCCCTACTGATAAGTTTTTTATGTTTAGCTTTATAAATATTACCCATTTGCCAGAAATATAGAAACTCTCTCCGCCTCATGGATGAAAATACTTTTTCATATAAATCAAGCAGATCTTTTGGCAGATCAATTGGGCGGCGCTGTTGAATCAATCGTACAACCTGATAAATGTTAATCACAAAAAATAAGGCATTCCAGAAAGCAACCGGTGTATTATCGGAGATGATTCCATAACTAAATAAAATCAGTTGGGCAGATATAAGAAGACTTCGCAACCATAAAATATCACGGACGGTAAGCGCAGCCAGCATAAACACATATCCGA
>JARRPN010000202.1:0-4543 GCA_037382875.1 Calditrichaceae bacterium
TGAAAATTTTGTGTATAAGTTTTGGTTTTATTTGAATCATTATTATCATGAATATGAAAACAATACGTTTCATAATTGGGAGGTACATGTTTTAGATAATGAAATACTCTATTATAATAAACGTTAAAATTATATATAATAAATTATAAAAATTAAAAGTGATAATAACCGAATTTTTGTACTTAATTGAAAATGAATTTAAAATCAAGCGGAATTATTTTTGATATAAAAAAATATGCCATACATGATGGACCGGGTATTCGTACTACCGTTTTTTTCAAAGGCTGTCCAATGCAATGCTGGTGGTGTCACAATCCGGAGAGCAGGGAAATAAATCCTCAGCGGACGGCAAATTCTATCATTGGAAAAGCTATGTCTATCGATGAAGTTATGAAAGAAATAAATAAGGATGCTGTTTTTTATGATGAATCGGGAGGCGGTGTTACGTTTTCAGGGGGAGAACCTCTGATGCAGTCTGAATTTTTGTTGGATCTTCTGCAAGCTTGTAAGCAGGCAGGTATTCACACAACGATTGATACCTGCGGCTATGCTGATAAAAGTGTGATTCAAAAAATCTTGCCTTATATCGATCTGTTTCTATTTGATTTGAAACTTATTGAGGAAAATGATCATCTAAAATACACAGGTGTATCTAATAAAAAAATTCATGAAAATTTGAAATCAATTTTAGATACCGGCAGGGAAGTGCATATTCGCATTCCAATTATTCCCGGTATTACAGATAAAACAAATAATATTGATGCTATGATTGCCTATTTGAAATCACTGTCCGGAATTCATAAAATAAACTTATTACCCTATCATAAAATTGGGGCACATAAATATGAACGGCTGGGTATGGAATTTAAAGCTGGGAATATTGATGAACCTGCCAACGGAAGTATGCAATCGTTAAAAAATCAATTTGAAGATGCCGGGTTTGATGTAGATATAGGGGGTTGAAAATGAACGAACGGATTCGTCAGTTAAGAGAACAAAGTCTGCAGGCTAAACCATCTATTTCAATGGAACGAGCCTGGTTGCTGACTGAATTTTATAAATCTGATATTTGCGGGCAGGTATCCATTCCAGTGCAGCGGGCATTGGCATTTAATCATATTCTAAAAACAAAAGAGATCTGTATAAATCACGGGGAGCTGATTGTTGGCGAGCGTGGTCCGGCGCCTAAGGCTACACCCACCTATCCTGAAGTCTGTTTGCATAGTCCGGATGATCTGGATAACCTGAATTCACGTGAGAAAATACCTTACCATATAAATCCAAATGATAAGTCCTTTCATGAAGGTGAAATCATACCTTTCTGGCGGGGTAAATCAATCCGGCAAAAAATTTTCAGAGAAGTTACGGATGAATGGAAAGCTGCTTATGAAGCGGGTGTATTCACGGAATTTATGGAACAGCGTTCCCCAGGCCATACAGTATTGGGCGATAAGATTTATAAAAAAGGAATGCTCGAAATTATTGCTGATATCCGGGATAGTATTGCAAAGCTTGATTTTCTCAAAGATCCCTTGGCTCTGGATAAGAGAGAAGAATTGAAAGCTATGGAAATTGCCGCTCAGGCGTTGACTAGTTTTGCCCATCGTTATGCAGAAAAATTACGGTCAATGCTTGGTGAAGCAGATTCGATTGAACGGAAAGATGAACTGGAACAAATGGCTGCGATTTGCGAAAGGGTACCAGCCAATGCGCCGCAAACCTTTTGGGAAGCGCTGCAATATTACTGGTTTGTACATATCGGTGTGATAACCGAATTAAATCCATGGGACTCATTTAATCCCGGTAGGTTGGACCAGCATCTATATCCTTTTTATCGAAAAGAAATAGACAGTGGACTACTTACGGAAGAAAAGGCCAGGGAGCTTTTGCAGGCTTTCTGGATTAAATTTAATAATCAGCCGGCGCCGCCCAAAGTTGGTGTTACAGCGAAAGAAAGCAGTACTTACACTGATTTTGCCTTGATCAATGTGGGTGGGATGAGAGAAGATGGTAGTGATGCGGTCAATGAGTTATCTTATCTTATACTCGATGTCATCGAAGAAATGCGTATTTTGCAGCCTAGCTCGATGGTACAGCTTAGTAAGAAAAATCCGGATCAATTAATTAAAAGGGCTATTAAAATTATTAAAACCGGATTCGGACAGCCATCCATTTTTAATTCCGATGCAATTGTACAGGAATTGGTTCGACAGGGGAAAACTGTAGAGGATGCCCGTAATGGAGGCGCAAGCGGTTGCGTGGAGGCCGGTGCCTTTGGAACAGAAAGTTATATTCTTACTGGATATTTTAATCTTTCCAAAATTCTAGAGCTGACACTCAATAACGGCATCGATCCGCGAACAGGAAAGCAACTTGGATTGAAAACAGGCAATGCCGTCAATTTTAATTCGTTCGAAGCATTAATGGCTGCTTTTAAAAAACAATTGGATTATTTTATTGATATCAAAATTGAAGGCAATAACATTATAGAGCGAATCTATTCCCGATATCTTCCTGCCCCATTTTTATCAATATTAATTGATGATTGTATTCAAAATGGCAAGGATTATCATTCAGGAGGAGCTCGATACAATACCTCATACATCCAGGGTGTTGGTTTAGGCAGCATAACCGATTCATTAACTGCAATAAAATATAACGTGTTTGATGAAAAGCGTGTATCTGCTGAAGAATTACTTAATGCTTTGAAAGATAATTTTAATAATGCTGAGCCGATCAGAAAAAAATTGGTGAATAATACACCCAAATACGGTAATGACGATGATTATGCAGATGCGATTGCCCGGGAAGTTTTTCAACTCTTCTTTGATGCTGTTGATGGCCGGCCAAATACAAGAGGCGGAACGCATCGGATTAATTTATTACCAACAACATCGCATGTGTACTTTGGTAGTGTAATAGGTGCCATGCCTGACGGACGCAAAGCCTATGAGCCCCTTTCTGAAGGCATCTCTCCGGTGCAGGGGGCAGATCGTCATGGACCAACAGCCGTGCTAAAATCTGCTTCAAAAATTGATCATATAAAGACAGGTGGTACCTTACTTAATCAAAAATTTACCCCGCAATTATTGAGTGATGAAACAGGAATTACAAAACTAGCCCATTTGATCCGGGCCTATTTTAGAATGGATGGACATCATATCCAGTTTAATGTGGTCACCGCAGAAACATTACGGAATGCCCAGAGGGAACCGGAAAAGTACAGAGATTTAATTGTACGGGTTGCCGGTTACAGTGATTATTTTGTGGATTTGAGCGAGCAGTTGCAGAATGAAATTATTCTGCGGACTGAGCATGCAGAAGTATGAAAAGCATGTATTTGTTTAAGGGAAATTCTATCTCAGCTGAATAATTGTTTTAAAAAGTAATCCCTAATACACCCCAAATCACTTTTGATTTACCAACTTCCCAGCTGGATTCATCTTTAAAAATTTCTGTTAAGCCTAATTCGTATCGTCCTTCAATGGATATTGAAATTGCTCCCAAAGGGATTTGTAAACCAGGTCCAAAAACGAAAGTGAATTCACTGCTCTTAACCACACTAGCGTCATCATAGTTTTTTAAATCCAAAGTTTCACCGTATGATTTTTTTGTGGCATTTAATATATGATTATATGATGGGCCTGCATTAAAATTTAAGATTATATTACTGTTTTTTAATAAAATCACATTATAAGAAAGCAAAAACATAATTTGTAAATTATCAAAATGCATTGTTTCTTCTGAATCAAAATATTCAAAATGTTTTGTCGCATAAAATAATTCAGATTGTATACCAAAATTATTGACAATTGTATATCTAAATGCACCTCCAATAACAAAACCAATTTTATCCGCAGAATGTCGTGTTGTTGTTGTAGAACTTATGCCCGCTTTAATACTAAACATACTTTTTTTCTGATCAGGTTGATTGGGCATCTTTTCCTTTTGTAATCGTGTATTTTTCGACTCTATCTGATTAGAAATATCAATACTTGTATCTGTTAAAGCATATCCGATTTGTTTAATCAAATCAAGTAATTGTTCAATAGAACCTTCATGTCTTTTTGTTTCAGTTTTTTCAATACGGCCTGTCTGAACATCAAATATTCGTATACTTATATTATAAAGTGTACCCAGTTTTCCAACACTTCCACCCACCATTTTTTGTACGCCGAGTAATTTGCCTGCCTCTACAGCACACTCTGTTGATGTACAGCCGCTCATCTGAAATCCCTGTTCATTTAGAATAGACTCCATATTATTTCGTTCCAGAACATCATATTTTCCAGTTTGAACCAATACAGATCTTAGCTCATCTGTCAGGATGCTAGCTTCAGACGTAGATATCCCATTGCCCTGCAGTGCCAAGATAGCGATGCTTGTTTTGTTCTGTGCTATGATAGACTGATATATTAATAAAATGAATAGAATAGACAGGTAAACACAGCTATGTAATTTATCCATGACTCACTCCCGATTTAAGTGATAGACGAACGAATAAATTAGCGCATAAATATGATATGGATTAGTATGCAACAAT
>JARRPN010000202.1:4638-8716 GCA_037382875.1 Calditrichaceae bacterium
AATTATAATTTGGTGTGTTAATAAGATTTTTAGTGAACTTGATTCAACTATGTAATATCTACTGAAACGATATCATCTTTCTTGTTTGTATTTGATCACCAATCATTGATCGATACAGATAAATTCCACTTGCAATTCCACTTGCGTTCAATTTAATTTTATGAATACCTACTTTTTGACTTTCTGATACCAGGGAATATATTTTCTGGCCAAATATATTGTATATACTCAGATCAACATAGTTACCGATTGCTAACCGCCAACTGATAATCGCAAGAGAATTACAAAATTCAAAAGTTAATCGTAATATAAATAGCTGCTTATGGTGTTTTATCGGATTTTGCTTCTGAGGTTTTAAATAAAATTTTGGTTTTTGAAACTTAGAGTACAGAAGTTATATCATTGATGCATATAATTAATTATTAAAATATAAACAAATAATTATGTCAAGGAATCTTAGTCGTATCGTTCTTACTGAGGAGAAAAATTTTGGAATCAAAAGAGCAGGTATACTCTTCAGGTAAAAAAATACTATCGCCTATTTCCATGGTAAAATCATATAAAATGTATTCTTTATTATCAGAACTGTTAAAAGTATATACAATACCGTTCTCTGATCTAAACCAACATTCGGATTCATCGGAAGAGCGTCCAAATCCATAATATACATTTCCATTAGCATGTATTGTATCCCCATTGATATTTGCCCCTGGATCAAAATCCGAATAAAAATCCCATTCATTCTCCACTGCCCGCGTATTATCAGAAGAATGGTTTGATGGCAGCAAGTAGATAGAGAATGGAACAAAAATCAGAAATATAAAAAAGATATCCTTAATTCGTGTCATATTTGTTTCTCCTTAGAAGATCATCGTCAATATTTTTTAAAACTAAAATTTTGTAGTTCAGATTTGTTCTATAAAAACCAAGTATTGAATATAATGACAAAAACTATGCCAATTTCTGGGGAATTATATATTTAAGGTATGTAGATAATTATCGCTCATTAAAATCAAATTGATTCTGCAAACTTTTCGTAAAACCCGAAAAAAATTCGCAGTAATATACTTTTTTGCACACTGAAGTGAAAAATAAATTTTCATTGAAGCAGTTGGCAAAACCAGAAATTGAGGCACATGATTTTACTTTTACCTATCCTATCATTCTTTAATAAACAGGCCGCATATAAATAAAATACTCAGTTCTTAATAGAGATATATGGTAAACATTAGAAGCATGATTTTATTTGTATTTAAAATTGCCGGGGATTCAAAATAAAGATCTAATTTGTTACTGTTTTGTAATTTTCAATCTGGCTATTTTATATTACTTATCTCTATTTCGGGAGGATTTGCGTAATTATTCCAAAAATTTTCAGCAATTTTTAAATTAATTTTACCATTATATACAACAAATCTGTATTTAAGCGTATAACTCTTGGCTGGCTCTAGTAACCAGTCTTTATAGCGGGTGGGCGAGAAACTGGCAAAAAGTCCCCTTTTCTCATTTGGATCGCCCCACATGCGCATAGGTTGCGGGTGATGTATGTTTGTCGGATATGACATCATTAAAATGCCGGCATACTCGTTATCAACTTCACCCTGGAGATAAAACCAATTGCCAGTGGTATTATCGACTTCTGCTAAACTTTTATGCTCCGAAGAGAGTAATTCACTGTTTTGCGGATTCCATTGTTCAGTTGCCCTCCAGCCAAATCCGCCATATCGGTGTTTCAGAAATTTGACCGGTTGATCATTCGTGCAATTTAAATTGATAATTAAATCAATAATATAATAATTGTTCTGTGGATAATAGACTCGGATAGTTTGTAATTCATTCATAGCAATTTGTTTAGTTCCATTCTTTTTAAAGGCCACATGTTCGTGTATCGCCTGGATTTCTCCAAAAACCGGGCCCGTTATCAATGACACAAATTTATCGAATCGAACGGTTCCCTGCCGAGCATGTAAGTTCCAGAAATCCAGGGTATCGCCTTCAAATAAGACCTTAGTCCAGGGATTCCAAATGCCATAGTGATGATAATGATCAGGTGGCTGAATACGGGTTAAAATCTGTCCGTGCGGCGACCATACCGGGTGAATAAATGCACTGCGCTTGTAAACCGAATCGACGCCTGCCGGTGGATATTTTATACCATATTGGTAACCAAGAAGATTTCTCTGGTCTGATCGAATAGTCAGTAATCCATTATTTTTCTCTAATTTAATATTTGGTTTATTAATTGCTTTTTTTGACCGGATCAACTCAAATTGATAATTATCTTCTCCTGTTGGATATAGTAACCAGCATAACTTTCTATTTTCTTCTGTTTTTAACTGGAAGGGGAGCGGTATTCGCTTATCACCGATAATCTGATTCAGCTGTAAACTATCTTCTGATAGAAATGTTATCTTATCAAGATTTATGCTAACCGGAACATATTGGTCGTATTGTTGAGAATTTAATCTAACCTTTATCGATGCAAGCTGCTGGGATTCTATCCTGCAAAATAAGAGTATTATAAAAACAGATATTGAAATGTAAAATTTGGATTTCATATGATTTATATACCCATTGGTTATTATGATAAAAGAACTGTACAAATATAATTAAATTTAATAAAATATTAATCTTTTGCAGTCTTCAATTCCATTTATTTTTATCCTTAAGTTTATATGTATCAAAAAAATTCTTTCGAAGATCAATAATTGTACTTACAAATGCCAAAAGAAATTTATGATTTTGGAAAGATCTGTTGGGTACAATTATAGGATTTGACTCAGAGGTTAATATAAAAACATGATTGGTTTCTTTCTCTATTTTTTCTATTTTGTCCCAGGTAATTTTTATATTTTCCAAGTCGCCTTCTATCAACATATAATATTTGTTGAGTGTAATTTTGTATATTTTCTTATAATCTTTGCCATACTGTTTTTGAATTTGTCCAAGAATTAATTTTCGTGATTTATATTTATTTATTAAAACTATTGTAATTACTCCTAATGCACTTACAAGTAGAATATTAATATACATAACTAGTGCAAGATACAAAAGCATGTTTAGTAAGATAAAATAAGCAATAGTGATTACTATTTTTTGATGATTATCATATTTATAATTTGTTATTGTTGCAAAATCGGCTAAGTCATGTATGGTATTGTCGAAGGTATGTGTCATAATTATTCATTTTTTATTTGATCGTTGATAAATTTCTCTGATCTTGCATCGACAGTGCACATATCTTCTTTATGCTGTTTAAACTGAGGTAACATATATAGTTATTATTGTTGAGATAAGTGTCAGATATGATATTATCAGATGCCACATTTTTAAACCTTCAGGCATTGTTTTTTCTATACTTAATAAACCTCCGGAAATCACTACTGTTAAAAACAGAATTCCATTCACAATAATACTAAACCATTGTATCAAATTATATTCAGATATCTGATAGATATTATACGATTTTACAATGAGAGCAGCTATAACTGCCAAACCTATCAACTTATGAACATTGAATGTGATTGTATTATAGGGTTTTTCTGTTTGTTTCAAACGATAACCGGATGCAAAAATTACAATAAATAATACTGCAATTATTGATATTGAAATTAAATTGTAATTCATTTAGAATCCTTTTTACATAAAAAACCTAAAAATTAGTGTGCTCAAGTAATACTTAATTTCAATTTATACAATATAAATATACTCCTCAATACTAATGGCAAAGTTATAGAAATTGTTAATAATATTTCTGTTCATATTTTTATATCCTGGAAGATATGGTAAAACGTTAAGTTGAAAACGTTAACATTTTTTCTTATTATCCACATATCCAATCCAGCTCATTACAAAACACCTCACCAAAGGGGGAAAAATGAAAATTTTTCTACTATTATTTTTAGTATTCTGTATTTGTAATTTTTTATCAGCTCAAAATATACCTGTTGGTACAACCATGGCTGACTTTTTCTTGCCTGGATCACAGCCACACCAATCTGGCGACTTATCTAGCCCGGCATCTTGCAGTTGTCATGAATTGAATGAAATATCGTTCGGTTGGGAGGGTTCTATGATG
>JARRPN010000203.1:0-7483 GCA_037382875.1 Calditrichaceae bacterium
CATGGCTACCTTGCAACTGCCTGCATATGGTTATGGTATCCGATATGAATATGGTATTTTCACCCAAAAATTTAAGGATGGATGGCAGATTGAAACTCCGGATCACTGGCTGCGGTACGGCAATCCCTGGGAACTTGAAAGACCGGAATACATATATAAAGTCCATTTCTATGGTAATGTTCAATCCATCCGGGTTGGTAGCGAAATAAAACATGAATGGGTAGACACAGAAGAGATTATTGCCATTGCTTATGATACGCCTGTTCCCGGTTACCATAACAATACAGTTAATAATTTTCGTTTATGGTCAGCAAAATCAACGCGGGAATTTAATCTGGAATTTTTTAACTCCGGTGATTATGAAAAAGCTGTGGAAGATAAAATATCATCGGAAGTAATTTCTAAAGTGTTGTATCCAAGAGATGATTTTGTTGAAGGTCGTGAATTGCGCTTAAAGCAGGAATACTTCTTAGTATCAGCAACCTTGCAGGACATAATCCGACGATTTAAAAAAATCTATCAAAACAATTTTAGTCTATTACCGGAAAAAGTAGCTATTCAGCTAAATGACACTCACCCTACCCTTGCCATCCCAGAATTAATGCGTATTCTAATTGATCTGGAAGGATTAAAATGGGATCAAGCCTGGGAAATAACTCATAATACATTTGGTTATACTAATCACACTGTTTTACCTGAAGCGCTTGAAACCTGGCGTATTCCTTTGTTTGAGAGAATGCTGCCAAGACATATGCAAATAATTTATGATATCAATGAGCAGTTCCTGAAACAGATTACTGAAAAATTCCCAAGTGACGTAGCCAAACTAAGACGGATGTCTATCATAGAAGAATCACAGGAAAAACGAATACGCATGGCTAATCTGGCAATTATTGGCAGTCATTCCGTTAACGGTGTTGCTGAACTGCATACGAATATTTTAAAGAATGATCTTTTCCGAGATTTTTATGAAATCTATCCGGATCGATTTAATAATAAAACCAATGGTATTACCCAACGACGCTGGTTAAAGCTGGCTAATCCACTGCTATCAAGCTTGATTACCGAGACTATAGGGGATGCATGGATTACTGATTTAAATGAATTAAAAAAACTTGAAAAATTTGCGGAAGATGAAAAATTCCAGGAACAATGGCAGGAAATTAAGTATAAAAACAAGAAACACTTAAGCCGGTGTATTCATAAACATCTGGGTATTGAGTTAAATCCGGAATCATTGTTTGTATCTCAAATTAAACGTATTCATGAGTATAAGCGTCAGGTACTGAATGTTTTGTATGTTATTACATTATACAATCGACTTAAATCCGATCAGAATTATAACATGCCGGCCAGAACAGTTATCTTCGCCGGTAAAGCAGCGCCAGCTTATACAATGGCAAAACTTATTATTAAGTTGATTAATACAATCGCCAAAAAAATCAATAATGATCCGGATGTAAACGATCGGCTGAACGTGGTTTATTTACCTAATTATTCTGTAAGTCAGGCTCAATTGGTTATCCCCGCGACAGATTTGTCTGAGCAGATTTCGACTGCTGGTATGGAAGCATCCGGAACTGGTAATATGAAACTCTCATTAAACGGGGCTTTGACGATAGGTACTCTGGATGGTGCTAATATTGAAATTATGGAGCAAGTCGGGAAAGAAAATATATTTATTTTTGGTTTAACAGCAGATGAGGTGCATTCATATCGCGCGATTGGATATAATCCTCAGAAGTATTATGAACAGAATGAAGAATTAAAAACAGCCATTAATATGATTGCTGATGGTCAATTCTCTGAAGGACAACGTGATTTGTACAAGCCTTTGCTCGATAGTTTGTTGCACAACGATTACTTTATGGTAATGGCCGATTATCAATCCTATGTGGATACGCAGACAAAGGTGAATGAACTGTATCTCAATAAACGAGAATGGATTAAAAAATCCATAATTAATTCTGCCAATATGGGCAAATTTTCCAGCGATCGGACAATTCATGAATATGCTGAAGATATATGGAACGTCAAACCACTAAAATTATGAAATGAGTTGTTATCTAAATTCTGGAAAAGTTCGAAAAAACCTAATAAAAATTTTCTAAGAGATTAATAGATTCTTTAAATTAAACTGAAGGGAGTTGATATTTAATGAAATTCAGTACAGCATTACGTCAAAATACACGTCGACGAATAGAACGGCTGGAATCAGCAGAGATAGTGATTGGTATTCCATGTTTTAATAATGACAATACCCTGAGCCATGTAATAAAAACCGTAGAAAATGGGCTTGCCTTGCATTATCCGGATCATCACTCTGTTGTATTTATAGCAGATGGCGGATCAGTCGATGACTCCAGAGAAGAAGGTGAAGGTCTGGAAAGCAGTCCGTGGATTGAACGCATTGTATCCATTTACCGTGGAATTCCCGGTAAGGGGACAGCGGTTCGGGCGATTTTTGAGGCGGCCGGTATGCTTAACGCCAAAGCAACCTTATTATTTGATTCTGATCTTCGATCCATCACAACCGATTGGGTTAAGAATATGGTCGATGCTATTTTGCATGACGGTGTGGATTTTATCGCGCCATATTACACTCGCTATAAATATGATGGTACCATCACTAATAATATTGTTTATAATTTAACACGGGCTTTATATGGGTACCAGGTAAGGCAACCTATTGGAGGAGACTTTGCATTTTCCCTTCCATTAATTAAAAAGTACCTTCCTGCAGAAGAATGGGAAAGTGACGTGGCCCGTTTTGGTATTGATATCTGGTTAACCACAACCGCTATGGTTAATAAAGCAAAAATTGCCCAGGCAAATCTTGGCGTTAAAATTCATGATGTTAAAGACCCGGCTGAAGCATTAGGTCCTATGTTCCGACAAGTCGTATCCACGTTATTGGAACTCATGGAACAAAACGAAAAGGTTTGGAAAAATGTGAAAGGAAGTGTACCTGTACCTCGCGTTGGTCCGGATTTGCATATCGAACCCAAACCGTTTGAGATAAATATTGAAAAACTTATTAATGATTTTAAGATTGGTTTCAGCAATTGGAAAGAGATATGGCAAAAAATAATTGCTCCCGACAATTTCAAAGAGATTGAAGCATTAACCAAAAAGAATAAATCAAACTTTTTTCTTGAGATAGAGGTTTGGGCAAAAATGTTATACGATCTGGCTGCTGCTTATCATCATTGGCAGGGTAACCGTCAGTTGATGGTCAGTTTGATGACACCATTGTACTTTGCTCGAGTAGCGTCATTTGTAAACCGGACGATAGATATGTCCAACGAACAGGCGGAAACAGTAGTCGAATTGCAGGCAGAAGTCTTCGAAAAACAAAAAGATTATCTGATTAAACGTTGGGACGAAGACGTTGATTATTATCATTAATTCTGTATAAAATATATTTTTTACATAGATCAAGGTGATTTACTTACTGAAATCTTCTGGAGGATAATTGAAAAAACAAAACATCCTCAAAGTTGCTCTATCTGAAGCTAAGGCTATTAATGATTCAATTTTGAAGGCTTGGGATACAGAATTCGTTACAATTATTGAATTTGCTAAGAAGTTATCACAACTTATCAGTGATCAGAAAAACAATAATGACCATTTTAAAGTATTTGATTGCTTTTCTGATTATCAAGCAGAACTTGTGCAATGGCTTGAAGAAAAAATTGAACAAATTTCTAACTCAGATTATCCTGTTATATATTGGCCGGAATCACTACACTCCTTTGAAAAAGCGATTGCAAGCATAGAAGATTTGGTTAATGAACCGTTTAATGATTCAATATTTTTAAAAACATCAGAGGATAGTCATTTCAAAGCTCACAAAAAGTTTTTAAGAAAAATCAAGATTATTTATCAGAAGGAAGAAGATTTTCAACTCATAATTTAATCCATGTATTTTTCCTTGCTCCGGTTTCCAAACTTTTACTGGAATTTCAACTTAAGTCTGATATTATCTATTATAACAATCTTGAAACACTTAAAAATATAAATGAAAAATTTAAAGATAGGATTCTTGTCACAGAAAAAGTTGATCATGAAAATTATTGGAATGAAATTGCGTTTAAATCACTCAGTAATATTTGTATTAACTATATAAATGAACTTAATGATCATTTCAATATAGTCCGAACAGAATTAACTGCTATATTAAAAGATACAGAAAATTCAATTAAACAAAATTATCAAACATACCTAAATTCATACACCATAGCAGGGAGTCGTTTATTGCCCAGTAGTAAATTTTCTGCGGGTAAATATATTCGATCACTAGCAAAATTAGAAAAACATTCATTAGTAAATATTAATAAATGGGATCAATACGGACAGATTTTATTTGATGAATGGATTAAAGATCTAGAATTATCGGCATTACAGTTTAAAATTGCTCGCTACTATTTTGAAACACAATTCATATTGAACAATAGTCTGGACAGTAAGATTAAACCCCTTATAATTGAGGTTAAAGATAAGGTCCATCAAGTATTTAAAAAAATAGAATCGCTTAAAGATATACCGCATTCAGAATTAAAATCCAGATTAAAGAATGAAAAGCATATTCTCACAAAAGAATTGCATACAAAATTTCTTCCTAATTTAGTTAATGTTCTTACCCAGGCAAATCTGGAAAAAGTGATTAATATTTTAAGTAATAAAGTTACCAGCCATTTGGATGAATTCAGTGATCTGCATACTATAATCAGTGAATACGCCCAGAAACGTTACGCCCCTGATTTTAAATATGATAAAATTAATTTTAAAGAGCTGATCCAGTTTGAGATAATGGGCAGTTCCAGCGGGATGACTGACATATATGCTGATTCGTTAAACACCAAACTTGAACAGCTAAAACGAAAAATATCCAATATCGATCAGATCGTTGAATATAATCTTGAAACGGCTATCGATATGCTCGATGATGAAGCCATTGATAAAACGGATGAAGCGCATCAAGTGGCAATTTCAGGTCTGGAAAGAACGCTTATCAACCTGGATGATATTAATGAAGATTTAGACACCTTTTTGAATAATGCAACAACTCAAATTACAAGCATTGCAACCGATTTGCAGCAGGATATCCAGAAACTAGGCGATAACGAACACATTTTACAACTTAGAATTAGATTAGCAAGGGCTCAAAGTAGAGAGAAAATAACAAAATTCAGAAACGTCTTCTGGAACTACATAAAAACAATCATTCCAAAAGTATGGCGAATCCTCTTAAAAAGCATCCGAAAAATCAAAAAAAGCTACCGACAGGTGCAACATGTTTCTGGATTATCATCTTCAAGTGATCAAAGAGAATATGCGTTTTTTGATTTTATAGCAGAATATAAGAATAAATTCAAGCAACTGCCTTTTATCTATCAGCACTTATTTAGTACAGAACCACTCGATGATCAAAGGTTTTTTATAGGAAGAACCTCACAATACAATAAGATACAATCCGTGTTTAAACGTTTTCAATCCAGTCAACCCACGAGCATTGCCATCATTGGCGAAAAAGGCAATGGAAAAACCACTTTAGTCTATTTTGCATGCCACGATATTTTCGCCGGACATAAAATCCATACCATTGATTTTAAAAGATCAATTTATGATGAAGAGGTATTAAAAAACTACGTTACCGATGTATTCAAGCTCTCAGGGGATATTAGTTTTGATAATCTGACAGATTCGCTGGCTGCAATGGAAGGTAAACACATAGTCGTTTTGGAAAATCTCCATAATGTATTTCTACGGACTATTAACGGATTCAATGCCATTGAAAAATTGCTGCTGATGATATCCAAACTTCAGGATAATTTTTTCTGGATAGTTACTTCCGGACAGTATGGCTGGGAATATCTGGATAAAGTAATCAACATTTCCAGTTATTTTAATCAGGTTATAGAATTATCCAGCCTGGAATATGATGATATCCGGAAACTGATCGATATGCGTCATAAAGCAAGCGGATATGGACTTAATTTCTTATCATCAGCAAAATTTGAGCGTAATCGCACATATCGTAAACTCAAATCGGATACTGATAAACAGGAATATTTAAGTGAATTCTTTTTTAAGAATCTGGCTGAAAACTCAAATGGGAATATTAAAGTTGCCATGCAGCTATGGTTAAGCGCTATCGATCATGTAGAAGATGAGAATATTTATATCGATACAGTCTTTAATCTGGATCACCGGCTCATTCTTAGTTTATCTACTGATGAAAACTTTACTCTGGCCGCCTTTATTCAACATGAATATCTGACAATAAAGGAACATGCTGAAATATTCCATCAGTCAGAAGAAACCAGTGATTTGATAATTAACCGGTTATATAAAAAGGGTATTCTGGATATAAATGGTAACAATTATTTCATTAGTTCTTTTGTTTACCGGCCCATCATTAAAAATTTAAGATTAAAAAATATTCTTAATTAAAGGATATCTCATGTTTCGTGTCTTCAATTATACATTAATGTGCATTCTGTTAATTACTATTTTTTCAGACCGGGTATTTGGGCAGGAGACAGCACTTTTAAATCAAAATGAGACTATTCAACAGTCGGGAAAAGATCGATCATCTGGCTCAATTACAGAAACGATACAGAGTGAAACGCCTGATATCGAATGGAATATATCATTTGCCAAAATATTCTGGAGTGTGATTATCTTTATTATTGCCTTTTTCAGTATCAAATATTTTACAAAGTTACTTGAGACCCTGGGCGAACAATGGAATAACATTCGTCTTATTATAAAACGTATGATTCCCATTATCAGAATTGCCAGCTGGACATTTGTTATATACATTATCATTGCAGGGGTCTTTGCACCACCCATTGAAACCCTGATAGCTGTAACCGCATCAGCCGGCATTGCTGTTGGCTTTGCCTCACAGGATATTCTTAAAAATATCTTCGGCGGTATTATGATTTTGTTTGATCGGCCCTTTCAGGTTGGTGATAAAATTGCAGTGGGAAATTATTATGGTGAAGTTGTACAGATCGGTCTGCGTTCCGTCCGTATTGTTACCGCAGATGATTCACTCATTTCCATTCCTAATAGTGATTTAGTTAATCAGGCAGTTTCAAATTCTAATTCCGGGGAATTTAATTGTCAGGTTGTAGCAGAGTTTTTTCTACCGGCACATATCAATTTGGAGCGATTAAAACAAATCGCTTATCTTGCAGCCGTCTGCTCAAAATATATATATTTAAAGAAACCAATTGCTGTTATACTGAAAAATGAAATTCATGAAGGCAGATCTATGTTGAAAATGCGTTTGAAAGCTTATGTTCTGGATTTACGATATGAATTTGCATTCGCCAGCGAGATGACTGAACTGGTCATTAAAAATCTGTTAGACGAATCACTGATTCGTCCTGAAGAATTAAACCTTTCACCTATGCGTCATTAATATTTAGATTTAAAATAGACTGGGAGAATATCTATGGATTTTAAATTA
>JARRPN010000203.1:7529-17551 GCA_037382875.1 Calditrichaceae bacterium
ATTTAAACTACAGATTGATGCCAGTACGCAATTTACAATGCTAAGAGTAACACATTATGTCATTATGATAATTGGTGCCATTATAGCGTTTCAGTTTATAGGAATTAATCTTAGTGGTCTTGCTGTCATATTTGGTCTGCTTTCTGTTGGTATTGGTTTTGGTTTACAGAATGTCACATCGAATTTTATAGCCGG
Organism: Calditrichaceae bacterium; assembly: GCA_037382875.1. Taxonomy (GTDB): domain Bacteria; phylum Calditrichota; class Calditrichia; order Calditrichales; family Calditrichaceae; genus JAFGKZ01. The sequence continues at coordinate 7,725 of JARRPN010000203.1, forward strand.
ATTAATTCTGCTCTTTGAGAGACCCATCCAGATTGGTGATAGAGTTATGGTTGGAGATACCGAGGGAGATGTATTGGATATTAATATCCGATCAACTAGTATTCGTTCACTTTCAAATGTATCTATAATTGTGCCTAATTCAGAATTTATTTCTAATAGAGTCATTAACTGGTCGCATGGTGATAAAAAAATAAGGCTGGATGTGGAAGTCGGTGTATCTTATAACTCAGACTTGGATACAGTTTTACGTTGTCTAAGTGAAGTAGCCGCTGAAAATGAAAAAGTGCTAAAGAATCCCGAATCAGATGTATTATTTAAAAGTTTTGGTGATTCATCATGGAATATGGTGTTGAGAGTCTGGATTCCAGATCCAAAATATCACCATATAACTCGATCAGAGATCAATTGTGCGATTGTCCGGAAATTCAGGGAAAATAAAGTTGAGATTCCTTTCCCACAAAGAGATTTGCATTTGCGTAGTGCAGAGCAGCCACTTACAATTAAGAATTAACTAAATAGAATAATTAATATTTATATATATGAAAACTAGAAAAATTATAGCAGGTTGGAAAATGATTAAGAAAAAATAGAAAAAAACCTCATCAAAAATCGGGCTTTCCCCGGGTGCATTTGTACATATTGGTGAAAAAAGAGTCCCGTTGGCGGCCATGACGGACGGCCGTAACCTCTACGGACAGATCCTGCCCGTTCGACAATGGCTCGAAGAGCTGGCGCGGCGTCATCATGCTCTTGTGATTGAAGATATTCTTAATACGGAACAACGTCCGAAAATAGAAATTTATGATAATTACATATTTATAACTCTTAAAATGTTGACCTATGATGGTACTCAGAATGAAGTTAAGGATGAACAAATAAGTATAATACTTGGAAAACATTTTGTGATTAGTTTTCAGGAGCGCGAAGGTGATGTACTTGCACCAGTCAGAGATCGTATTAATACTGGTGCAGGAAGATTGCGCAAAATGGGCCCGGATTACTTAATGTATGCTATCGTTGATATTATAATTGATCATTATTTCTACGTGTTAGAATGCGTAGATGATGAAATTAATCAGCTGGAAGATGAAATATTGAACGCACCGGATCAGGAATATCTTCAAAGAATCCATTATTTAAAACGTGAACTGGTAGATTTTCGCCGAATGGTTTGGCCGATGCGCGAGGTCGTTAGTTCTCTTACACGTGATGAATACCATCTTATCAGGGAAGACACTGCTCCTTTTTTACGTGATTTACATGATCATGTGTTTAATATATCTGAAATGATTGAGTCCATGCGTGATATGGTTACAGGTCTGATGGATGTTTATCTTTCCAATGTCAGTAACCGTATGAATGAAGTAATGAAAGTACTTACTATCATCGCAACTATTTTTATTCCTCTTTCATTTATCGCTGGTATCTATGGAATGAATTTTGAATTTATGCCCGAATTAAAATGGCATTACAGTTATTTTGTATTATGGGGAATAATTATTATTGCTGCAGGCGGTATGCTTTATTTTTTCAGACGTAAGAAGTGGTTATAAATGATACACCATTAAATAAACAAGCACACCACTTACTGAAACAAATAACCAGACCGGGAACACCCATCGGGCAAAACGTTGATGTATCTCAAATTTTTTCTTTAAAGCCAGCCAAACAGTAATAATTACAAAAGGGGACATTAACCCTGCCAGTATGATATGTGGAATCAGTATGATAAAATAAATTGGACGTGTCCAGTCATAACGGGTATAAGGTACTGAACCAACGTAATAATGATAAACTAAATAGGAAATCAAAAAAAGTGCTGATACAGCAAGTGCTGAAAGCATAAATTTTTTATGAACATTGGGTTGCTGTTTTTTTATTTGAATATATCCGTTTATTAAAAGGACTGTACTAACGGTGTTAAAAATGGCATTCACTGTTGATAAGGAATTTATATCCATATATTAAATCCCAAAATCCAAATTGCAACTGACAAACAAATTTATAATTCCAAGTGTTAAAAAAATAGATTCAGCATCCAACATCAAGTATCCAATAAACCAATAACATAATATCTAAAGTTGCCCAACCAATTCTCTTATATGTGTCTTCAATATTTTCATACTGATTTCATCATAGCAATCGTAGTAACCGCGAATGGTTGCTGTTTGATCTACTAAAATAAATTTTGTGCTGTGATCAACCGGAAGAATTCCCCCCAGTTTGAATCCATTCTCATAAAGATCTATAACCTCAAGCATGGGTGCTCGTAAAAAAACCCAGCGATTATCCGTTACACCAAAACGATCAGCATATTCTTTTAAAACACTTAGAGAATCTCGATTTGGATCGACAGAGATAGATACGAATTGTACTTTATCTGTATTTGCATAAATTTGATATAACTCTGCCATCTTAGAGCTCATAAACGGACAGGGACCTGGACAATTGGTAAAAATAAAATCAACAATACTGATCTTACCTTTAAAATCATTCTTACTGAAGGGTTTACCCTGCCGTTCTATAAATGTGAAATCCGGCAGTTTATATAAAATCGGAAGCTTTCCCTGTGATTCCTGTCCTTTATGAATAACAGTTAGAGCAACTGCAATCAAAACGATTACGGCTGCAAATGATATAATAAATAATCTGAATTTTTTCATTTCAAACCTGTTTTATAGTGCTATAAGCAATCAATATTAAGAGACCACCAATAATTAAACTGGAAAACCAGAGATGTAACACCTGCATGATAGCCGGTATTCCAAAATTGACCAAAATAAAACCAACAATTATCTGGAAAATAAATAACAAATCGATAGTCAACATGATAAATTTAAAATATGTTAATTTTCCTTTCTGTTTTTGCAATAATACGATGGTAGTATAAATGGCCAGAGCAACTACAATAATTCCTAAAATAGTATGCATCTGATTAACCGGGCCCAATTTTTCAATCCATTCAACTGGACTGAACATTGGAAAATTATCTCTTAAATGCTCTAATCCCGAACGCATTTGTGTCCCCATTACAACCTGAATTATTGAGATCAGGTAAAGTATAATTAACCATACTTTTAGCGACCCTGTTCCACCTATTCCCAGCTCAGGTTTTTCCATTATTAAAGCCTGTAAATAAACATAAAGGATCAAACTTACAATGATAAACGCCAGAATCATATGGATAGTAATCATAAAAGGTTCCAGAGCAGAAGCGACTACCCGTCCGCCTTGCCAACCCTGAACAGCTACAAGTACAGCAGCAAAAATGGAAGGAATAATTATCTTAGGATATTTACGAAAATGAATGATCGCATAAACCGCTGTAGCTGTAATCAATAAACCAGTTATCATTCCAATTAAACGATTTATATACTCAATCCAGGCCAGGGTAAAATTAAACAAATTTGGATCCATATCAGCTGGTAACTGATCGATGCTGGTTGGTGGAATCCATCGACCAAAACATTTAGGCCAATCGGGACATCCCAAACCAGCTCCCGATACACGTACAAGGCCACCAACAAAAATCAAAAAATAAGTAACCAGCGTACTCAGCAATGCGAGTAACTTAAATCTTGTTAATATTTTAGTATTCAATGGACTATCTTTCTGCTTGAGAAAAATTATAATTAGTTAGATCGAATAAAATGAATTTAAACAATAATTATACAAGTATAAATAAAAATTTAAATATATAGAGACCAAGATTATGATAAAGAATAAGATTAAGATGAAAATCTATGCTAATAAAACCGGCCTAAATGAAGACCCACTTGTACCATAGGATGAAGACCGTAATCAAAATTCTCTACAATGCCAATCCTCGCTTCAGCGCTTAGCCAAGTATTAAAGTGATGCTCCAGTCCAATATCTAAATTTATAATAATATCGGTATTCAGCTGAATATCCTTTTGATAAGATTGATTATAATATTCATAAGAATATTCAAAACGCTTCCATAAAACTCCCCACCCCCAGGCAATGAAAGCATTTAAATTTTTATGATAGCTTTGATCTACTCTAAATCCAATTTTTAGTATATAAAAATTAGTAAATTTTTTGGTTTCTCCACGCTGCTGAATTTCAAATTTTTTATTTTCCAGTGACCAACCTTCGCTATAACCGTACATAATTTCCATACGACTGCGTGGTGTAAAACATAAAGACAAGCGTATACCGGGAAATGTTATAGAGTTATTTAAATAATTCCTAAAGTAATACACACCTACCCAGGGACTAAATCGTGGATTCGTTTTACGTCGCAACCCTCTCGTTATAAATTGACCGATATTTTCTGATTTTTGTTCAGAGGATAATCCAGTAAGGACATAATCATAATCAGCATTTCTCATAGCTATCAGGGAACTGCTTACTGATATGCCAATAATTTCACCGATTAACAGAATTTTTCCCGCTTTTTCTTCTCTACTATAGTCATCGAATAAACCATCGTCACGAGTTATTATAAATGTATGAAGTCCAGCTCCTAAACCAGGCATCACACCTATTGCAAATGTTTTGCTGGCATCAATCGTTCTTATAATGGATACATCTTCTATATCATCAATAGCATAGTTTTTATGTGTTTTGTGAATTTCCTTACCTATTTTAGTTGTTTTTTCAGTAATTATAGAATCTCCTGCTATTCCTGTAATTATAACGTCTTTGACAATACTATTCTTTAAACGCAAATTTACATTTCGCTCTACTTTACTTACATGGGAGATAGGTCTTCTTCTTTTTCCTCTTCTAACAGGGAAACCAGTTATATTTATCACGTTCTTCCCTGTCAACTTCAGTTCCGATTTCAGGAGCAACAGAAACTAATATTTTATCCTGTCCATAGAGTGAAACCGCAATGGTGATAAAAAGGAACATACATCTAAAAGAATTTTTCATAAAGAAACCTTTTTCTGATTAATAGTGTCTTTTATTCATCATTATTCTATTTATATAGAAATCGAAATCCTACATTGACGTAGATGCCCGAAATATCCATTTTGGGAGCAGAATCAATCCAATATGCATCATATTCAGGTTCATCATCATCCATATTTATTTCCCAATTATCTGAATTTCCAAAAAAGCGGTATCCTGTTTGAAAATAAATATCTGTATTCTTCGAAAATACAAACTCTGCACTCAATCCGGGTGCAAATGAGCCTAAAGCAAGCGTTGCCGATTCATCGTAGTCATCATTTTTAAAAAATACATCAAGATCTGCATCCAGGCGAGATTTAAGTGCGAATCGGGAAATATTAAATAGCTTATAACTAACAAAAGCTCCAAAACCAACACCCCAATTCAATTCATTCCATGAGTCCTCTACTCTTTGTATCCGAAAAACACCTCCCCAATCCCATTTTTGAATTGGACTATAAAAGAATCGCATTATTAAGACAATGGGAAGCTATTGATACGAGCTATGCTGCCAGGGAATTTAAAAAACATCTGTATGGATTTGCTTTAGAAATACCAGCACCGGTTAAGAATAAATACTATTCGTTCGGTTCGATAATATTTTAATGTCTTCTCCTGTACCTGGCAATAGGCAACAGGTTTTCCAGGAGTTCTAATTTCAGCGCCTTCTGCATAATCAATCTGATCAGGCTCATAAAGCTCAAGCATATCCCCTCTTTCGAGAATTTGTTCACCCGGTTCACGTAATAGCTGAATATTGGTTTCTAAATTGTATATCGAAAAAGATGATAAATACTGTCTTTTTAATTCATCCTGTATCCGATGATAAATGATATCCATTAATTTTGTACGTGAATAATACTTTCGGCCGCCAGTATATTGGGCTTGAATTAAAAAATTCCTGATAATCTCCGCCTTTCGAACATCAATTAAATCAAGTTCAATTTCAATTTCTGTGTGAATGTTTTTAGGATAGGATTCTGAACTCGTTGTTTTTTCATCATCAAGCATATTGATAAAAAAAGCACTCAATTTATCTGTAAATGACCGATCATCCGGTATATCTTCACGACCTTCCTGGATGAAGGAATTAATTTTGAATAAGTAAACATGGTCTATTCTGCCAATTTCACCAATAAAGAGTGCTAACGGTGGATCGATTTGATTTTCAACATCAATAGATTCATCGTAAATAACATCATCGGCGTAAAGCCAGTCGACAACTTCTATAATATCAAGATTAATAGCTGCATCAATAAATAAATCAGCAATTTCAGTTTCAATCGCATTAGGACCTACTTTATCCCAATCAGCCGGAATAAAAATAAGACTGCTAGGAGGCGTGGTGATTGAATCATGTGGTTCAACGACCGGATCCTGAGCATGTAGAGATGTACAACTTATAATTACAAATATTGAGATAACATACAGGATACCTCCTTTATTCATGGAGTTGGCCCTTATTATGCAATTAATGGAATGGAACTTTATTTAAAAATTAATATTTATTATTGGTTTATGGTGTTTTTACGGAACTGTTTATAACAGGTTCCCTGCAATACCCCTACATAAATAATTCCAAAGCTATAAATTGGATTCCTTTGAAATCAGTATGTTGCTGACGCGGTATTACTATCCTATTTAAACCGGTTTACATTGATTTCGTATTTACTAATTTTATACCCTAATATCCGCTCAGTTGTATCCAGCAATCGGGCGGCACGTGCTTTATTTCCTCCAGCTGATTTTAAAGCTTCCTGTATGAGCTCTTTCTCGTAGGTTAATACTGCATTTGCAAGGGATTGCCTTGACATAGTATTGCTGCTCTCAGCTGTTTGCAATGTTGGGGGTAAATGATAACTGTGAATCACATTATCCTGGCAAACCAGGACAGCACGTTCAATACAATTTTCTAATTCTCTGACATTACCGGGCCAGTGGTAACGCATTAACATATCAATTGCTGGTGTTGATATTCTACGTATAACTTTTTTCTGATCACGTCCATATTTAATCATAAAATGGTCAGCTAGTAAAAGCAGATCTGATTTACGTTCCCTTAATGGCGGTAGATAAATAGAAAATACATTAAGACGATAATATAGATCTTCACGGAATTTATTCTTTCCAATTAAGTCTTCCAGATTGGCATTTGTTGCAGCAATTACCCTAATATCGACCCGGATGGTCTCCGTTCCGCCTACACGTTCAAATTCCTGTTCCTGAAGCACACGTAATAACTTTACCTGTGTCATCGGAGACAGATCACCAATCTCATCTAAAAAGATAGTACCTCCATGGGCCAATTCAAACCGTCCTTTTTTACGACTGACAGCACCGGTAAAAGCACCCTTTTCATAACCAAAAAATTCAGATTCGATTAGATTTTCAGGAATTGCTGCACAATTAACCCTGACAAACGGTTTGTCATTACGTTGGGAATTATAATGTATAGATTGAGCAATCAGTTCCTTGCCCGTTCCTGATTCACCACGTATAAGTACAGTAGTACTTGCATTGGATACCTGTGCAATCTGACTAAAAACTTCCTGCATTTCATGACTTGTACCAATGATATTGCTAAAACTATGATCCTCTTTCAATCGTTGTCTTAAAGAGACATTTTCGTTGATCAATCGCTGTCTTTCCTGTTCAATAGCTCGTTGAAGCTGAATTGGCTGCAGCAAAGCGGAAGCTATCAGTGTTAAAAATTTAGTTGTATTGTCATAATCGCGCTTTGAGTTGTAAGACAGGTTAATAATTAATACTCCAAGTGTTTTATAATCAAGAACAATAGGTATACCTACAAAAGTTTGTTCTTTATCAGCCGAAGGATCCCATGTACTCATCCGGTTTAGAAAAAGTGGTTCCTTACTTACCTGTGGGACTACAATAGGTTTACCCGACTCAGCAATCCGACCGGTCAATCCCTCTCCTACTTTGTATGTTGTTTTAGCCAATTCCGCCTTATAACCAATTGATGCCGCCATACTTAAATGTATATTATCCTCATCCAGTAAAAAAACCGATCCAGATTTTATGTAGTATGATTTTTCTAAAATTTGCAATACAGATGTTAGAGAAACTTTTAAATCCGGATTTCGGCTTACGGCTTGATTTATCTCAATTAAGATAGAAAGCTGCCTGGGCAGGATTTCTTTTTTTGACATTTTAGCTTTGCTTTCTGGCGTCATAATTTTCTATTGATTAAATTCATTTTTTGACATGTCCATTAGAATTAGATCTAATATAATACATTTTTGTAGCATATTAAAGCACTTATTACAATTTTGTAGGAATTGATGGGATATATTATGGTCTAAGTTTCGATTTTCTTTATATAATGTAAACTCAACCTCATTTGGAAGATGAAAATTGTTAAAATGGGTGCTTGGACTACATCTTATCACAAATAATAGAGATTAATATACAATTATAGTATTTTGTCATCAATTGTCCAATAAATTTTGCCCTACATTCTTTAAATCTGCTTCATAAAATTGGATTAGCTACAATTTTGTAACATAATATTTAATATCCTACATTTTTGTAACAATTTAATATATTTATCATTTCAATTCACGCCCTATTATCTAATTAAAAAACAAAGAGTTATGATAAGAATATTATTTATGGCATATACCTTGCTGAGTATACCCGCATGATTAATCAACTAATTAACCTGCAGGAAGCATGAATTATTTTTTATGAGGAGGAATTCTATGAAGTTAGTTATCGCCTATATTCGGCCGGAAAGCTTGCCTGCCGTAAAACAGGCCCTATTTGAGAGAGAAGTATACAAACTTTCTGTAACAAATGCATTGGGCTGTGGACAGCAAAAAGGATATCATGAGACATATCGTGGTGCAGATATAGAAGTTACATTACTTAAAAAGGTTCGTCTTGAAATCGCTGTAAATGAAGATTTTGTTCAACCAACCGTTGAAGCTATTATAGAAGGTGCTAAATCGGGAAAGATCGGTGACGGAAAAATTTTTGTTCAGAGTTTAGAAGAGTGTATTCGGATACGAACCGGAGAAAAAGGAAAACTGGCCATCGGTTAGTCGAAAATAATCAAATTCATTCAGGAGTTAAATAATATGGAAAAGAGAAAATTTTACATAAAAAGTGTTTTATTGCTTTTGATTCTGGGATTGCTGTCCGGCAATTTGTTTGCACAAGATTCGACAGCAGTTGCAGCAAGCACATTAGACGAAACTGCATTGACAACATTAAGTGAATCATTGCAGAACAATTTAAATATTGTATGGACTTGTATAGCTGCATTTTTAGTATTTTTTATGCAGGCAGGATTTGCCATGGTCGAGAGTGGATTTACCAGGGCAAAAAATACTGTTAATATACTAATGAAAAATTTAATGGACTTTTCAATTGGATCCATTGCCTTCTTTTTGGTTGGTTTCGCACTTATGTTTGGTACAACCAATGGATTCTTTGGAACAGATAGTTTTGCTATGGCCGGCTCAGATATTGCAGGTAAGGATTGGGATTGGACCTTTCTGATTTTCCAAACTGTATTTGCAGGAACTGCTGCTACGATCGTTTCTGGTGCAATGGCAGAACGTACAAAATTCACCGCATACTTAACTTATAGTGTATTTATCTGTGCCTTTATATATCCAATATTTGGTTCATGGGCATGGGGATCATTGTTCAAAGGCTCTGGCTGGTTAGAAAACTTAGGTTTCGTTGATTTTGCCGGATCGACTGTTGTTCACTCTGTTGGTGGATGGTTGGCACTTGCTGGCGCCATAATTTTAGGCCCACGTATCGGAAAATATGATCTTGAAGGGAATTCAAAAGCTATTCCCGGTCATAATATCACTATAGCTGCTCTGGGTGTATTCATTCTCTGGTTTGGCTGGTTTGGTTTTAATCCTGGT
>JARRPN010000204.1:0-4487 GCA_037382875.1 Calditrichaceae bacterium
ATCATTGAAATGGCATATAAAAGCGTAGAAATATTAAGAAGTTTCTATGTGTATTAGATATAAAAAAAGCCCATTCTAAAAATGAATGGGCTTTAAAGTGGTTAGATGTTTATTATTTAACCTTTACTTCAATCTGTTTTGGTTTAGCTTCTTCAGCTTTTGGAATTTTGATATGTAAAACACCTTGTTCATATTCAGCTTCAATTTTATCCAGCATAACTCCCGAAGGAATACCCAATGTACGGCTGAATTTACCATATCGACGCTCCGTATGATGATAATTTTCATCTTTTCGATCTTTTTTCACTTTTTTCTCACCGCTTATTGTGAGATAATTATTCTCAAAAGTGATTTTGATATCGTCTTTTTTGATACCAGGTATTTCAGCTGTTATTAAAAAGTCTTGCTCAGTTTCTTCCACATCCACAATGGGTGTTATATCAGAATATGATTGTAGTTGAGTTGACCTGTCTGAAAAGAAATTATCAAATAAACGATCCATATCACTTCTTAATGAAAAGATGCTTTTTTCAGGATTCCATCTTACTATTGGCATAACACACCTCCTAATTAAAAGTTTGATTGTTTAGTTAACAATTACGTTTATTATTTTACTTAATACTTATTCAAATGATGTGCCAAACTTCATAAATTAAATAAAAATAATATATTAACTTTATAATAAAAATTTTTGTCTGATTGATGTATTTAATTTTGTCATTGCAAAACTGACAATTCTACATATCTAAATCTATAAAAGTGACAGAAAATTATTTTTGAAAAAATAATAAGACACGATTTTTAAAAATTATCTTGATTATTTAGAAGAAATCTAAAAATATGGTTTTTGTGATTGACATCATCCTAAAATTGTGAGGAATGTCACAAATCATATTTTTCAGATAAAATCGCTGAAACATTGTATCAAATATCCCGTTCCTTGCCGAAAGATCTAACTCAATTTTTAATTACATTTGTTAATCTGAAAGGAAAATTATGAAATCGTCTATAGTAATTCTGACTTTATCACTTATCCTGTCTGGATACATCTTTGCCCAATCCATTACAGGAAATATTAGTGGATATATCTATGATAAATCCAACGGAGAAGCCATTATTGGTGCTAATGTATATTTAGATGGAGCAAGTTATGGAAGCAGCACCAATCAGAGTGGATATTATGTTATTCCTAAAATACCGGTTGGTTCTTACAGACTAATTGTGGATTATTTAGGGTATATTCAATCAGTGAATAGAGTCACTATAAAAAAAGGTGATCAGAAAAAACTGGATGTTTATCTGGAAGAAGACATTCTGCAAACAGAGACGATCGTAGTCGTCGCTGATTCCATTCCAACCATACAAAAATTGTATAATAAACCAATCTCTGAAATCCATCTAAATGCCAAACAGATTCAACAGATACCGCAGGCTGTAGAGGCTGATTTAATGCGTTCTTTACAAACGTTGCCTGGAATTATGCCGGTTTCGGATTTTTCATCAGAATTATATGTACGTGGTGGAACAGCAGATCAGAATCTATACCTGGTGGATGGAACGGATGTGTACAATCCCGAGCATGCTTTTGGATTTTTCTCAACTTTTAATACGGATGCTATTAAACAGGTTAATGTATCCAAAGGCGGCTTTGGCGCTGAATATGGCGGAAGGTTATCATCAGTTGTAGATGTTACAAATATTGATGGAAACAGGGAAGAATTTGAGGGCTCAATTGCAGTGAGTTTACTGTCTGCAAGAACCACTTTACAGATGCCTGTTGGAAGTTTTGGCTCCATATCCGGATCTATCAGACGAACCTATTTTGATAAAACCGTTGCTAATTACATTGATGATGTGCCGGATTATTATTTTTATGACGGTAATATTAAGGGATTCTTTGAATTGGGAAGCAGGGATAAGCTAACATTGAGCGCTTATGGCGGTCGTGATTACCTGAATCTCAACTTCAATGAAGATGCAGAACAAAAAGTAGGTTTCTTCTATGATTGGGGGAATAAAACGGGAAGCATTAGGTGGACGCATATTTTTTCACCAACCATTTTTTCAAATTTCTGGTTAACTAATAGTCGATTTTCCTCATATTTTGATTTAGATGAATTTGATGTACTGGAAGATAATATCGTAATGGATTTTACACTGAAAGGTAATATTGAATATCATTATTCCAATCAGCTAGGTGCAAAATTTGGATTTGAACAAAAATATATACGAATAAACTATACTCAGGAATTTCCAGGTGGGGAAGTGGATGCCAAAGCTGCACCGGAACATTATGCAACCTATTTCCAGACTAACTGGCGTCCGAACTGGCGTTGGGATGTTGAAGCTGGGATCCGTTATAATTATTTTGATGCAGACACAGTCTATCATGATTTTAGTCCTCGACTTTCTGCAAAATATCGTTTAACAGATAAAAGTAATTTAAAAGCAGCAGCAGGAATTTTTCACCAGTATTTGCACCGGATTCCTCGTTTCATAACCTCGGATATCTGGACAAATTCAAACAGTTATCATAAACCATCAAGTGCTACACATTTTATATTAGGGTATCAACAGGAAATTAGTGAAGATTATGAGTTTGAGGTTGAAACCTATTACAAGGAATATGAAAATGTATTATCATTTAATCACAATTTTATTACTGATCTGACAACAGATCGATATAATGATAAAGGTGAGCCCATATATGATGTGACGGAGGGATTATTCCATCGGGGTGACGGAAATTCATATGGCGTAGAGTTGATTGTTCGTAAGGATGTGGGATTTGTTACTGGTTGGGTTGGTTACGCACTCTCGAAAACGAAATATAAGATTGATGCAATTAATGGTGGTAATTCATTTTATCCACGACATGACCGTACTTCCATGCTGAATGTGGTCAGTACGTTTAATCTTTCCGGTAAACCGAAAAATGTTTACAAAGGAACCTGGCATGTTGGATTAAATTTTGTGCATTCTACAGGTCAGCCGTATACGGAACCGGGTTCAGGTTATATCATTGGTGCAACACCGACAGTCCCGGAATATTATGTGGAATATGCACCGACCAGCATCAACAATATTCGTTTCCCGGATTATGCCCGAATGGATATAAGCCTGATATATAGAAAGAAATATAAACTGCTTGCATTGGAAACCTATATCCAGATTTATAATGTAGGAAACAGGAAAAATGTCTGGTTTGTTAATTATGAGTATGAAAACGGAATTCCAGATGCTAAAGAAATACATATGATACCGTTACTTCCTACACTAGGATTTAACATTAGTTTTTAACTTTGAATTGATACAGTAAAGATAAAACAGGAGCTTATCATGAAATCTATAAAATTTATAACACTGTTATTTGCAACGTTATTTATTTATTCCTGCGGAGAAGGTACTGTTGAGGTGGAAAATACAAGTTATCGACCTAAAATTGTGATTGACGGTTATCTGATACCGCACCAAAAAGTAGAAAAAATCAGAATTACCAGAAACTTTAAAATTGATGCAAATCTAAATAATATGTCACTAATTCCTGAAGTAAGCAGTACAACAGTTATTATTACAGATTTACAGACAGATAATGTTTATGCACTGAGTTTTCATATGGCGCCGGATGATGATCGTCGTTTGGAAAATTACTATTGGGAATATAATGGTGATGATCTGGATATTGAATATGGCCATCGTTACCAACTGACCGTCTCGGCTATAATAAATGGGAGAGAATTACAAGCTTCATCAATAACTAAAATTCCTGAAGAGGGATTTGAGATTGTAAATATAAATTATACCGAACTGAAATACAGGGAGCCAGATGGGAAAAATCATACTAAAAATTTTATGTTGACAATAAATCGTGCTCCGGGTACTACTTTTTATGTTAACACAATACAAGCCATAAATCCATCTAAGTATAATTATGTCTATAACAATCCTTATGCAGATCCGGATTCATCCGATGTTGAAGATGATTTAATCGATTGGTCCTATACCTATGATTGGACTCAGGATACACCAGAAACACCCGGACAGACTTATCTTGAAATGTTCTGGCCGTATTTTATGTTCTATGACGAGTATCGGATTGTGACCATGGCGTGTGATGTAAATTATAAAGAATTCCTGCAAACGTACAACGATGTACAGGAAGAAGACGGTAATTTTCATGAGGCTAAATTTAACATTGAAGGTGATGGAATAGGAGTATTTGGTTCCGTTGTACTGGATACGGTTTATATTAAAGTAACTGAGTAGGATAATGGCAGAATTAAAGACAAAACCGGTTAAAAAGGATGTCCATAAATTTATTCAATCCGTGGAAAATCCGCGTGTTAAAAAAGACTGCGAAATATTAATTGAATTAATGCAGCAGATTACGGAAACAAAAGCAGTAATGTGGGGTGAGAACATTGTTGGTTTTGGCAGCTATCATTACAAATATGCCAGTGGTCGTGAGGGGGATTGGTTTTTAACCG
>JARRPN010000205.1:0-6510 GCA_037382875.1 Calditrichaceae bacterium
AGTGAATCGATGAGAATAGCGGCGCCGAGAAAATTTTGCAGGTAAATATTGGCAATCTCATTATTTCCGGATTTTAACACCAGGGCGTTTTTAAAATTGTCTGCGCTGGAATCAATTTGTGACCCATCAAGTGTGATTTTGCCCGCTGATCCATCAATGATGGTTCCGCTTGCATCGGTTAATTCCAATGCCGATTTGAGATAGACAATACGGTTCGCTCCCGGCAGAAATACAGATCCATCCAACGTAACGGTTTGCTGACCGGCTGTCTGATTAGCATAGATAACCGCCTCGCGCAGGGAAGTTAGTCCGTCACCTTCACTTACAACATCAAGTTCGGTATTAACAACCAGCTGTCCGTAAGAAACCGTTGCAAATAGCACTAGAATTAAAAATATATTTTTCATAACGCCTCCTTGTGATAGGATACACTGTTAACGAATATTAATATATTTAAGAATTATTAAATTGAATTGATTAAACGAACAAATATTTTTTGATTGTAAATGTCGCATACTGACACGTTTCTTGGTTTTTGGTAAAAACCGATTGCCGCAGAATTACAATATATCTAAAGAAACCGCCTTTTACAATTCTATTTTAAGTTTTCCAATTGAAATTAATGATTGATTATTGACTGTTTGAATCACGTTTTGAAAGTTCTATGATTTATAATGATTTTTTCCTAGTATAAGCGAAGCTGAAAACGGCGAATTTTCTGGTCGAGCAGCATAACTTAAAAAACTTTAGATTTCAGAGCGAGTTATCCCGCCCGGGCGGGATAGCCAGTCAAAAAGTATAGAAATTACAGTTTATGAATAAAAATTACTTTACTTTTATAAACAAAGTATTTTTGAGGTTGTTTTTAACCAGCCGTTGATCTTTTTGTATTATTTAATCAAGGAAAAAGAACAAAACTTGGCTTCGATGGATAAAATGTGTGGTATAAAATTTATTTCAACTGTTCTTTAATTCCAATAAGAATCTTCGTATCCTCAAGGTCTGAAGGATTTTTAATTTCAATCGATATCCCTTTTATCTTTCCATAATATTTACCGTCTTTAAGTAGTAACGCCATTCATGGCTGATTTCCGGAAAATCTTTTTCCAGCATATCTATAAAGGCGTCCCAGGCAATATTTGCTTCACCTAAATGACATGATATAACTTCTTCACTTGGAAATTCATCTTTATTATTCAAAGCAAGTTTGTTTTCCATATTTCTACTTTCAAATAATATATTTTATTTATTGAGATTAACCATTAAGGCAGACATGGGCAAATACTTTAGCATCTTTCATCATGCTGGCAATAACACAATATTCATTCGGCTGATGAGCCAGGTCATCAATGGTTGACCAGACAGCTGCCTGATAACCGGCCCTGCGGAAAATAGCTGCAACCGTTCCTCCCCCAATACCCATCGGTTTGGCATCAACATTATATACATGTTTTATGGCTTTTTCTAAAGCTTTTACAACCGGAGCGTCTATCGCTGTAGGGGGAGCTGCTTCGTCTTTTTGAGCAATGGAAGTTTCAATCTTAACACTGAATTTCTGTTCAACTTCCCTACATATTTTTTCCGCTTCATCCATTACCTGTTTTATGGAATAATTTGGCAAAATGCGGCAGTCTAAATAGAAAATATCTTCCCCCGGAATGGTATTTACATTGGGAACATTGGCTTCTTTTTTAGTAGATTCAAATGTACTGATTGGGGGATCAAATACCTCATCATTTGCATCGAAAATATTATGCAGCTTGTTGAGTTCTACCACCAAATGCGATGCAGCATTAAAAGCATTGATCCCTTTTTCCGGCGTACTAGCATGAACCTGCTTGCCTATTGTTTTGAACTTAAGCCATAGAATGGATTTTTCAGCCACCTCAATCATTTCAGAATCCGGCTCACCCGCGTCTGGTACAACAATCAGATCATCCTGTTTAAATAATTCTTTATGATTGGTAACCATATGCTGCAGACCAAAAACACTTCCGGTTTCTTCATCGCTTACAATCATCATCCCCAGATTATACTTTGGCTTAATGCCAAGATCAATAAAAGCCTTAGCGGCTATAATACCACTGACCAGCCCCTGATTGTTGTCCTCTGTACCACGACCAAATATTTTACCATCCTTCACAACGGCTTCAAAAGGTTCTGTATCCCATTTAGTGCGATCACCTTCGGGAACCACATCCAGATGCGCCAGAATCCAGACCGTCCGATCCCGATTTTCACCCTCAAGAATAGCAGCAATATTAGGTCGCTTTTCGCCAGGGACATCTTTGTCCTCTGCCGGATATTCGCTGATATCATTAAATCCAATAGATTTCAAATAATTGATTATATAATCAGCCTTAGCCATTTCCCCTTCACCATCATTCAGAGGCCCCAGTGCTTTAATGGGAATAATAGCTTTCATTAAATTTACAGCCTCCGGCTCCAACTCACTAATTTTATGCATTATCTTATCAATATAACTCATTCTTTATTTCCCTCACTATTTAAAATTTTGGCAAATATACTCTACTCTTTCTATATCAAATTTCCGCCATTTGCGGGACGATCAATCTTTCTAATACCTGTGTAAAATAACGATCGGTCATACTTGCTAAAAAATCCCGCACTATCATTTCGTATGTATTATTTTTCAAGTATTTATCTGATTTGGAATTTACAAAATGATTATAAATCTCGCTGTTCTTATCACTTTTTTTAAGTGCATTTAGAAAGTGATCAAATAAAATTTCAAATCCCCGCTCAATCCGTTCATGATTAATTTTCAGCTTTGGACTTTTGTAGATAGCCTGGTAATTATATTTCTTTAATAAATAAAGTGACTGATAAATTTTACTGCTAAAGCTTATGTGATTCTTATTATAACTGGATCGCACCACATCATTGACTAGCGTTTCAATAATCTGCCCGTTAGAATCGCCCAAGACACGGGTAGCCTCAACAGGCAATTCATTCCGTTTAATCAATCCGATTCGGATGGCATCATCAATATCCTGACCAATATATGCAATCGTATCTGTCAACCGGACCACACATCCCTCCATAGTCGCCGGCGGCATATCTACATTTTCGCCATTAATCATCGACTGGGTAAAATGAATCAAATCCTGTTCGGTCTTTCTTGGATTTGGTTCAAGCCCCTGATCATCCACTTCACCGTTGTGAGAAAGAATACCATCCCGGGTTTGAAAGGTGAGATTCAATCCGTTACCCTTTTTTGCAATAATATCGACCACCCGTAAACTCTGCAGATTATGATGGAACTGACCAATGCCGTGCTTTACACTGATTTTTGATAAAAACTGTTCACCATCATGGCCAAATGGTGGATGTCCCAGATCATGACCAAGTGCAATCGCCTCAATCAGATCCGTATTCAGTGAGAGTAAGCGACCAATGGTTTTAGCAATCTGTGCTACACTCAGGGTATGTATGCTGCGGCTTGTCAGTTCTTCATCTAAAAGTGATACAAAATAGATAACCTGTGTTTTGCCCGTGTAGCGCCGAAATGCTCCGCTATAAAAAATACGATCCCGGTCCAGGGCAAATGGCGGTCGATAATGGACTTCCTTTTCTGCATTCTGACGTTTAGCCTGGCTGTTTTTTACAGCATATAAAGAAAGTAACTCATCCTCACGTTTGTCTATGGCTTTTGCTATTTCGTTAATTGTATTTTTCATTTCATAGCCTGAACTAAAATTACGTTGTTTATAATGGAGGTATATTTCCAAAATTCTTTTTATAACTGTCTATTAACACATCCGGAATAGCAATAGGTTTACCCTTTAAATCGGTGGATACCCAGATAATCCTTGCCCGGGCAATTAACGCATCATTCTTACGATTATGAATTTTCTGTTCAAATGCCGCGGAAGTTTTGCCGCGTTCAATCCAGTCTACACTGATTTCTAGTTCATCATTAGCATAGGCTGGTTTTTTATATTCAATTTCAATCTTAACAATTACAAGCAGAAATCCTGCGTTTTTCAAACCGGCAAGATCATAGCCCATTTTCTCCAGCAATTCAACACGGGCAAATTCACAATAATTCAAAAAGGTTGCATTATTTACATGACCATAGGAATCACATTCATAAGTTCTTACTTTTAATTTGGTTTTAAACAAGATAAACTCCGGTTAGAAATAATATTTAAGATAAAAAATATAAAGATCATTTAAAAATATAAAAAATTTATCTGGCAGGGTAGAATTAAAATCTATTAACAACATACACTTAAGGAACGGGGCAATATCTCGATATCGAATCCATTTTCACCGCTAAAAACTTCACCATCCAGATGATAATATCCGAAGGAAGATGCTCTATTAATATGCAGTTTACGTGTACAGTAACTCTTGTATGTAGATAACAACTGAATTTTATGATTAAACAAATAATTAAGTTTAAGTATGCTGCTAAAAAAGTCCAGTCGATCCACAATGCATATATCCATCAATCCATCACTGTAATCCGCCTGGGGCGCAATTATGGCACCGTTCCCAAACTGACTGGTATTGGCAATTGTGAGAATGAGAGGATTAATAATTATTTTTTTACTATCAAAGGTCAATTCAAATTTTTCATACTGATATTTAAAAAATTCCTTTAGCACGATATAAAAATAGGGCAGCGGACCACGATGACCGAATTCAGCAAATTTAGCACCAATCTGTGCATCCAGACTGAATCCTGCAACGCCAAAAAAATACTTATCACCAATTTGACCAACATCAATGTGGCTAACTGTCCCCTTAATTAACAGATCAATTGCCTCTTTAAAATTTAAAGGGATATTCAATGAACGGGCAAAACCATTGCCTGAACCTATTGGAATAAGTCCAAAAGCGGTATTTTTATGAACCAGAGCACTGCAGACTTCATTAACAGTACCATCTCCACCGGCGGCAACCACCATATCCGTATTTTCATCAGCAGCTTGTTCAGCTATCAATTTAGCATGACCCGCATATTGAGTGTATTCAATCTTATAGGTAAGATTCGGTTTATTCTCAAATGCAGTTTTAATATAATTTTTGATTTGATTCAGTGGATGCCGGACACCCGATTTGGGATTGATAATAAACAAATATTTCATCAGTTTAAAATACTAAATAGAAAGTAAATTGAAACATGGTTACTTATAAGAAAAAAAGCCCGCCAATTGGCGGGCTTCAATTGAAACTCTATTTAAGTTTAAAGTGAAATGGAATATTCATTTTCACCCTAACAAATTTGTCACGCTGTTTCGCCGGAGAAAAAACACATTTTTTAGCAGCAGCTAAAGCAGCCTCGTCCAGCATAGGCAAGGACTTAAATACTGACGCACTTTCCACTTTCCCGTCTTTTCCGATGGTTACTGTTATTACAACAATACCTCAATCGGTATCGCCGGTCTTGATGGGGGCGGTGGCCTCTGAATTTGCTGAGTCGGTGGAATTTCAACTGTCTCAATTGTTATATCCGGTTTTGGCGGTAGTTCAAACGAGCTCTCGAATTTTTTAAATGAATATAAGGTACCGATAAGCAGAACAAGGGCAACAACAATTGCTCCTTCAAGTATTTTACGATATCTTAAATGTAAATCCGCCTCCGGGCTTTTCTTAAGCGCTTGCATTTAACCCCTTCCTCCTGCGCCAGGTCTTGCAAAATAATGGACCTTAAGCGCATTTGCTTTCCGTAATTCCTGATGCACTTTATTGACAAAACCCATATTGGCATTTTCATCAATTTTTAGAGCAATCTGAATTTGCGGATTTTTTACAATTTTTTGATAGACAACATTACGGAGATTTTTAATATCTTTTACAGTATAATCATCACAAACTACTTCTTTATTTGTATTAACCCATACAGTAACTATGTGACGTTTTGAAACAGGAGGTTTTTGAACCATCTCCGCACTCGGCAATCTTACTTGCAAGCCGGCATATTGCTTAAAAACTGTTGCAACCATAAAAAAGATCAATAGCATAAATATAATATCCGGCATAGCTGTTGTTGGTATAGCAACATTCAACTTACTTTTTTTACTAAAATTCATATACAGTCTCCGGATTATTCTTCATCAGGTTCAGCTAAGGAAATTCTCTTAGCTTCTGCTTTTTTTAATTGATCAATTACCTCGATATAGGTTTCGTACTTGGTATCTTTATCAGTCTTAACAGAAACAATTAGAAGCTCATTTTCAAACAACTTATCTTTGATTATTGACGATATATCCCTTATATCTACAATCTCATTATCAAGTAAAACCTGTCCTTGAGCATTAATCAGGAGATTTGTAATATTTTTCTTGGCAACTTCAATAATATCTTCATTAGGTGGCGGTAAAACCAGATCCAAGCCCTTTTCCGAATCGATTGATGTGGTTACTAAAAAGAAAATCAGTAATAAAAATACAATATCAGCTAGCGACGAGGCAGGTATTTCAACACCTTTATCTTTTTTCTTTCCGATTAACATACTTCACCTCAATTTGCTAGGGATTA
>JARRPN010000206.1:0-4478 GCA_037382875.1 Calditrichaceae bacterium
ATATGCTCGTCATTTTACCTTTATATTTATCTTTATATAAACCGGTAGCTAAATCCACCATTGTTTGACCACTGCCGATGAACAATATATTGTCAAATTTATGTATCTTTTTTAATAGATCAGGTTTCCATGGATTTCTTATATATCGAGTATGATTAGTAAATGAAGTGTTTTTGATTTTTAGATTTTTAGGTAGTGAATTACCAAGTGCCAGTACCAGCTTGTCTGTTTCGATTTTACCTTTGCCAGTAACAAGGATCCAGGAATTATTGATATTTCTATTTACATCGATAATATCTTGTTGAATTCTTTCAAACTTTGTTTGCCTGTATTTATTATTTAAAGCGTTTTTCAGCATGGAATGGATATATTGCCGATATAATTTTCTGGGCATGTAGTCACCTTCTGTTGCAGAAATACTTTTACTTCTTGTCCATTTGAGAAAGTGCGCTGGATCTGCAGAGAATGCACCCATAATTTCCACAGGTACATTGAGCAGGTAATCTTCATCTGTGGAATAAGCCGGGCCCAGATGTTCTTTTGGATTACGGTCAATCAACTTTATATTGACAGCTTTTTTGCGGGCTTTTTGCAAAAGATTCATGGCCAGCAACGTTCCTGATAAGCCGGCACCAATGATTGAAATGGTTTTCATATTTCTGCCCCTGTTTTATAGAAAACCGGTATTGAGAAATATTATTCCTTTTTTATTAAATAATTGATAAATACTAAAGATTAGTCTAGCTGAATATCGTAAGAATTAATAGAAGAATAACTATTTAAAATCGAATATTATAACCTATTCCATTGGGGGTAAAGTAAAAACCATGGGCACTTTCTTTTGAATCCCCTTCATATAATTTCCGGAAACTGCTGCCCACCGTTTTCCCAATGGAATAACCAATCATTGCACCTGCCACACAATCCGATAACCAATGTATATTGGTGGATACTCCCAGTCCAATAAAAAAAGCATAGATCCAGGCATATATTTTTACTTTTTGATTATCAGGATACATTTCTGTAAGCACACCGGCCATGGCAAAAGCGTTCGTGGTGTGTCCGCTGGGCCAGCCTTCAAAAATACCGCGGCGTAAAAATCCAAAATGAAATTCACCGTTATCTTCATTATCCTTATCACCATTATCAAATAAATTGGGTCCAGGTCTGCCGGTAATGGCTTTGTATGTGGAGGATACTAATAAACTGACAATCACAGACTGTCCTATAGCCAAGGCAGTATGGGATAACCTATCATCATTTTTCGATTTTCCTCGGTAGTAAAGATATAGAGGCACAGCTAAGGGGACTACACCTCCTGCTATCGCAGATGACATCCCAATACTCGGGATCGCCTGATTTTCTTCCATATACGAGTAATAATCCCTATCAGCATCGCTTTGAACTAACGCATAAGATAACCCTATTGCAGAAATATGGTAAATCCCATAATCCTTTGTAAACGAACCTATAAGGTTTGTGCTGAAGTTATAAAACACATCCCCGA
The DNA here is from genome assembly GCA_037382875.1 of Calditrichaceae bacterium. Classification (GTDB taxonomy): domain Bacteria; phylum Calditrichota; class Calditrichia; order Calditrichales; family Calditrichaceae; genus JAFGKZ01. The sequence goes on from JARRPN010000206.1 coordinate 1,508, forward strand.
ATTTGGGTTGCCCAGGATCAGTTGAAAAAACATACAGTGGGATCAGAAGAATAATGCTAAAGATAAATTTGCTTTTCTGCCCTCTATTAATCTGAAATGCTAAATTAGAAATGTTTATATCCTGCCTGTCTAATATTCTTACCTACTCAGAATATTCCGGTTTAATAATCCTGTAATTGCCGCTTAGATGCATTAAACTGAATAGATACAACAAACCATCATAATAGGGATCAAAATAGCCATCTTCGTATGGCTCCAGTTTTGCATTCCAAAGGGCATCGACAAACTTCCAGCTTTTCGCCTGGGTACCCATGATTGAAGCAGCTGCAGAAGTGGCAACAAAACCTAGAGAGTGACGCAATGTTTGATATCCACCGGCGGGAAGAATCCATTTCGGAAGAGTTCCATCAATATTAAACTGATCTTCAAATGTATCAATCCCCCTGCAGAAAAGAAAATTTTGAATTCGTCTGCAATAATCCTGTTGCCATTCTTTGTCTTTTGCATACCACGAATAATCCATAGCAATATTCATGGGTACCCGCCAGGAGTCAAAACGAAATGAAGCCGGCATGGAAAAAAACTTTCTTGGTTCTCCGCTAAATTCAGCCACATCAGGATTTAGTCCGGTTTCCGGATGAACGGCCCTATGCAAAAATGCCCGGGCCGTATCTGCACAATCCCGGTAGAATTGTTCATGTCCATCATTAGCATATTCAGCCCAAATTTCGAAAAAAGCAGGCAAATGATAGGATGGATCTGTCCAATTATAGCCATTACCTTCAGGAACAAATGAGATTTGCTTATGCTCAATATTTATTACATTATGAACCCCATCTGTGCCATCTTTACTCCACATGGCATCCAGTATTCTCCTGGCTTCGCCATAATAGTCAATCCCGGTATCATTACCCCACCGATTTGATGCAAACAAGAGAGCAGTGATAAAATACAATTCACCATCGGAAGCTGAATTTTCAGCAGGATGCTCACCCGTTTCCGGTTTAACAGACCAGGCAAAATAGGCTTCACGGGATCCTTCCTGATGCTGCATGTATTTTTTTGTCCAACGCCATAAACGATCAAACACATCTTTTTTATTGAGCTGCACTGCCACCATCATGCCATAGGAAAGACCCTCTGTTCGCGAATCATGATTCTTAAGATCGGATACATAAGCCATCGAATCACCCACTTCAAAATAAACTCTATCCGGTCCTTCAAAAACATCATGATAGGCTTTGGCCAATTTGGCATCTATATCTTCCTGTTTATATCCGGCCTCCAGGAAAACATTGCGATATTCACCCGTTACCCACGCACCTTTCTCCCAGGGCTGCATCTTTCCACGATCATCTGTAACATCTTTATTACAATCCTTATTGGATATATCTTCCGACGCAAAACAGAATCCGATAAGCACTAAGGTTAACCATATTCTTGTCATTGAATTTAGCCTCTCTACTTGAAATTTTAATCAATTTGCTAGATCTGCAATATTGAGCGATCATAATTTAAATGTTAATTTTTTCATAATTTGCGAATAATAATTTTCAGATTCAATATACTTATGCCAAGCAATTTCATTATTCCTACTATTCTTAATATATTAGAAGATTTTAACAAGAAACAATTAAAAATTCAAAATTATAGTACAAAATAAGAGAAAATCCAGTCCATTTGTAACACTCATTTCTAAAAGGCCTATAGACTTGTTTATAGTTATAGAAAAAACTTTCTACCTGCCCCATGACCGGTCTATTTATATTTAGTAGCAAAACAAATCTTAATTGAAAATATATAAGCCATACACCGGTCATTCAGAGATTTCTGCTTCAACAAGTAAGGCAAGTAAGTTTAATGATTCCTGCCAGCCTAAATAGCAGGATTCTAATAGTATAGATTCTGGAATGCCTTCCTGTACAATATTGAGCTCTGTTCCACCAGATACCTGTTTTAGTGAAGCCGTTGTAATCATTTCTCCGGGAAAACCTGGTTCTTCAAACGTATCCGAAATGCTGATACACTCATTTGGCACGATTTTGAGATATGTTCCACTAAAAATATGTTCCTGCCTATTACTTAGATTAATAAATGACATTCGATAGGTACCCCCAACTTTTGCATCAAATTGATGTACTTTACATGTAAATCCATTTGGGGGAAACCATTTTACTATAGCATCTGCCTGGATGAATGCACGATAAATTTTCTCTGGTGCCGCACGTATTACACGATGAAGATGAACTGTATTTGAAGACATTTACTTATCCTTTCCATTCATAAAAAGGTCAGAGGTGTTGGAAACATGAATTTACAAATTAAAACTTAAGAGTATTTATAAAAATTTCATTTTAAAATTAAGCCAAGTGCAGGATATGATTAAATTAGGGCAGGGCGTTACTGTCTTGATAATATTCCTTAATGAAATATGCTGTAGGTATTTATTCTGAAAATCCTTAAATAACCGTATAGATAAAATGCAGGAATTGCTACTTTACACTCGGATAATTGGAAGTATTATAAAATTTTATTTTAGGTATTACCGAGATGCTTTGTTTATATACCGGAGAATGAGCGGTCTTCCATATACAGCCAGAATAGTTAAAAACCCCAGAGAAATAAGAGCGGCTGGATTTGTAATCGCTAATCGGATGATCAGAGCTATTGTAGCGGCAGCGGCACTTATTGTCCCAATGCCAGTTATAAGACGCAAACCCGCCTGCTGTTTAAAAGCCAGCCCGCAAACCACGGAGAATGTGAACAGAAAAGTAATACTAGCCGATTCCACAATAGTTGACAGTGTACCTAGAACGGCAAAAACTGCAGCTGCAGAGCCTAAACCAATCACTGCACGATCAGGAATGCCTGACTTGTTGCGATGATCAAGTGAAATGGGGAGTTCTTTGTCTTTAGCAACTGTATGAGCAAGCCTCGCTGTTGCGAAAAGTGTGGAATTTATCGCAGAGCC